>CAIVVG010000108.1 GCA_903909295.1 uncultured Chlamydiae bacterium | reverse complement strand
GTCTGGCGCAGACTCAATCCCCCCGGAAAACCGCGTCTGGGGATTCATGCATTTTTCAGTTAGATCGAACACTGTTCCTAGTCCTCATCCCCTACAACCACGCCGGAAAATCCGCCCTACGGCTACGAAATCCGTGTCGGGTATCCCCTATTGGCCATCGAGAGACCCGATTGGGGAAAATGGTGGAATGAACCTGTATGGATTCGTTAGAAATAATGGAGTTAATGATTCTGATATACTTGGCGGGGCAATCTTTGGCGTTGCTAACCCAACTGATCCTGTCTTGCATGATGATAGTAAAATTACGCTGGATATGATGAAAGATATTGATGCCTTTCTTCAGAGCATTGCCGGCCTTTCCGTCGAGGATTTTGCAAATGCCCAATATTTTTTCAATGACAAGCCTGTATCCAAGGATGAATTGAGTCAAAAAGCCGCGAGAGAAAAGAAGTCACGTATCGATCGCCCACATGAGGGGAAGAATCTCGACCTTGTCATGGAGCAAATGAGTACTTTTGCAAAAATGGCGACCGAGCCATACGATCAGGTAATTCTTGGGCTACACGGGGTTGCTGAAATAGACGGAGATGTAGCAACCCCGACGGGAAGGACATCACACGGATGGACCTACGAGCAGATCAGGAAGGATATGGAAGCTATTAAGAGTCAAGTAAAGGGCCAAACTTTCTGGGTTTCATGCTTTAGAATTGGCAAGCTTGAAGAGAGGTACAGTATTGTAGAAACCCAGCGAAAAATCACATCATTCACGAGACCCGACGGAAAGGTTTGCAAGAAGTTTGAATTTACACCATTCAGGGTTGAAAGGTGGAGATATTCTGATGATGTAGAAGTTAAACGGGATAAACTCCATAACCCAGATACTGGAAAATGGAAGCCATTTCCAGACGGCGAGGGGTTATTTCCATCAAAGTGACATTGAGGGACCTTCGAGTTTTAACAAAGGAATATTTAGAAAAACAAATTATGAACACTCTTATCTTAGTTTTCGTCTCGGTTATCGGCCTTATTTCCTCAACTCAAGCGGAGAGTCTGGAGCGGGAGGATCCAATATTTGAGGTTAAGTGGCGGATAGACAAGGATCGAATCGTGCTAGTAAAGATTCGCAACATAAGCAAATCAGATCTTTTGGTGTATACTACAGAAGATTGCAGTATCAAAGGGGTTTTTACTTATTTAGACAAAGGGGTGCCTCCGCAGGAGACTTCGGCGACCACACCGTGGCTCGGAATGTATGTCCCTAGTATTTTCTATCCGCTTGAGGCGGCCAACAAAGACACATTCCCAGAGGCGAGCGTGATGCACGCTCACATGGAATTTGATGGAGACCCATCCAAAATCACAAAAATTTCATGCCGGATTGACTATTGCTTCCTATCAGACATAAAGAATGTCGAAACTTTCAAACAATTTGGAAAGATTCTTCGGACTTGGAAAGGAACGGCTATGAAATCGGAAGTAGCACATAAAGAGAAATCAGAAAAGGCATCAAGTTCAGCTCACGGTCCGTGAGAGGAGTCGAGGAGTTTTTCCGACGCGTTCACAGGGTGTAACTCCCCCCTCGCTCGGACCGGCCACGGAGGACCCACCCAGCGGTACCGGCAAAAGATCCTGGAAATTTTCCTTCCTTTAGCCGCACAAAGCCGCTATCCCTGCGCTTGGAAAATGGCCTACTTCAGCACAGAACC
>CAIVVG010000107.1 GCA_903909295.1 uncultured Chlamydiae bacterium | reverse complement strand
GGACCTGATGGAGGCAAAATTCTTCGATGTCGCCAAGCATTACATCCTCTATCGAGCAGAAAAAGCGACGACCCAAGAAAAAGAATCTGAAGTGATCGGCGCCTCGAAGCGGCAATTTGAGATTACAGCGATCGACGGCGGAAAAATGAACCTCACCGAAGCGATGCTGCGAAATAAACTGGCCTTTGCCTGCCGCGGGTTAGACAAGCTCGTCGACGTTTCAGAACTCTTGGAATCGGCAATCACCCAGTACTACGTCGGGATGAAGACGCAAGAGGTGGATTTAGCCAATATCTTCGCCGCCAAGTCCAAGATTGAAAAAGAGCCCTCCTACTCTCTCGTTGCATCGCGTCTCCTCCTCGACGTGATCTATCGGGAGACTTTGGGTGTTCCCGCCTCCGATTCGACCCTGCCGAAAGCACACCGCCTGTACTTTAAAAAGTACATCAAAGAGGCGATCGCCCTCGAGCGGGTCTCGCCACTTCTGCTCGATTTTGACTTAGAGCAGTTGGGCGCTGCGATGGATTTGAAACGAGACGATCTCTTCACCTATCTCGGGCTGCAGACCCTCTATGACCGCTACTTCATCCACGATGCACAAAGACGCCTTGAGACGCCCCAGATTTTCTGGATGCGCGTTGCGATGGGTCTTGCCATTGGCGAAGCGGAGCAAAAAAACAAGCGAGCCATCGAGTTTTATAACCTGCTATCTGAGTTCTACTTCACCTCAAGCACACCGACCTTGTTCAATTCAGGGACCCTCCACTCGCAATTGAGTTCTTGCTACCTCTCTACGGTGATGGATGACCTCCATCATATCTTCAAAGTGGTCGCCGACGATGCACAGCTCTCCAAATGGGCCGGCGGCATCGGCAATGACTGGACCAACGTCCGCGCAACCGGCGCCCGCATCAAAGGGACAAACGGGACCTCGCAGGGCGTCATCCCCTTCTTAAAAGTGGCCAACGACACTGCTGTAGCAGTGAACCAGGGCGGAAAGCGCAAGGGCGCAATGTGCGCTTACTTAGAGACTTGGCACCTCGATATCGAAGACTTTTTGGAGCTGCGCAAAAACACGGGCGATGAAAGACGCCGCACTCACGACATGAATACCGCTAACTGGATCCCCGATCTCTTTATGAAACGGGTGAAGGAAAACGGCATGTGGACGATGTTTAGCCCAAGCGACGTGCCCGATCTCCATGATCTCTACGGCCAGGCTTTTGAAAAACGGTACACCGCCTATGAAAAATTAGCCGAAGAGGGAAAGCTCAAGCTCCATAAGAAGATTGAAGCGACGCAGCTATGGCGCAAAATGCTCAGCATGCTCTTTGAAACGGGCCATCCTTGGATCACGTTCAAAGATCCATCGAACATCCGTTCGCCGCAAGACCATGTGGGGGTTGTCCATTCATCGAACTTGTGCACAGAAATTTTGCTGAACTCCTCTGCGGATGAGACAGCGGTGTGCAACTTGGGCTCGATCAACTTGGCCAAGCACGTCACTGAAAAGGGGCTCGATGAAAAACGGATCGCGGAGACTGTTCGGACCGCTGTCCGGATGCTCGACAACGTGATCGACATCAATTTCTATCCCACTGTCGAGGCAAAAAATTCCAATTTGCGCCACCGCCCGATTGGGATGGGGTTCATGGGATTCCAAGATGCCCTCTATATCCAAAATATCAGCTACGCAAGCCATGCCGCTGTGGAATTTTCCGATCATTGCATGGAGATGATCTCTTACTACGCCATCTTGGCCTCTACAGAGCTTGCTCAAGAAAAAGGGGCCTACCCCACCTACAAAGGATCGAAATGGGAGCGAGGACTGCTGCCGATCGATACGTTGGGCGTCCTCGATGAAGAGCGTGGCATCCGAGTGGATGTAGACCGCTCGAGCACCATGAATTGGAACCACATCCGGACGTTGGTAAAAAAACACGGGATGCGCAACTCCAACACCATGGCCATTGCGCCGACCGCTACGATTGGGAACATCACCGGCGTTGTCCCCTCCATTGAGCCGATTTACAAGCATTTGTTTGTGAAATCGAACCTCTCTGGGGAGTTCACCGTGGTCAATCCGTTCTTAGTCGAAAAGCTCAAAACGTTGAACCTCTGGGATGAAGAGATGATCGATGACCTCAAATACTTCGATGGATCGATCCGCGAGATCGAGCGGATTCCGCAAGAGGTCAAAAACCTCTTCCTCACCGCTTTTGAGATCGAGCCCGAGTGGGTCATCGAGTGTGCGGCAAGGCGTCAAAAATGGATCGATATGGGGCAATCGCTCAATCTCTATCTAGCAGAACCGAGCGGCAAGAAGCTGCACCAAATGTACTTCCTCGCCTGGGAAAAAGGGTTGAAAACAACCTACTACCTCCGCTCACTCGGAGCGACGCAGATTGAAAAATCGACCGTCGATATCAATAAGCGAGGTCTCCAGCCCCGTTGGATGAAGAATAAATCGGCCTCGAGCAACATCGTCGTCGATCGCGCTGAGAGTGCGCCTAAAGCATGTAATTTGGGCGAAGCCTGTGAAAGTTGTCAATAAAGGAACATGAATATGAAACAAGGAACTGAAAAGCGGGTCAATATTGCTGAAAAGCGTTTGATCAACTGCCATGCTGTCGACGTCAATCAACTCATGCCCTTGAAATATAACTGGGCTTGGGAACATTACCTCAACGGCTGCGCAAACCACTGGATGCCCAATGAAGTGCCGATGGGCAAAGACATCGAGCTCTGGAAGTCAAATGCCCTCTCGCAAGATGAAAGACATGTCATCATGCGCAATTTAGGGTTCTTTTCGACAGCCGAGAGCTTGGTGGGCAATAACATCGTTTTAGCGATCTTCCGCCACATCACCAATCCGGAAGCGCGCCAGTACTTGCTCAGACAAGGCTTTGAGGAGGCGATTCACACCCACGCCTTCCTCTACATCGTTGAATCGCTCACGCTCAACCATGGCGAGATCTTCAACATGTACAATGAGATCAACTCCATCCATAAAAAAGACCAGTTTGAGATGGAGCTCACTGCAGCTGTGCTCGATCCCCATTTTTCGACCAAAACGGAAGAGGGAGCGCGCAAGTTCTTGGAGAACTTGATCGGCTATTACATCATCATGGAAGGACTTTTCTTCTATAGCGGTTTTGCGATGATCCTCTCATTTTTGCGCCAAAATAAAATGGTCGGCGTGGGAGAGCAATTCCAATACATCCTGCGCGATGAGACCGTCCACCTGAATTTCGGGATCGACCTCATCAACGGGATTAAAGAGGAAAATCCCCACCTCTGGAACGCCCAATTCCAGACCGACATCATCAACAAAGTCAAACAGGCCGTTGAGCTGGAAATTGCCTATGCCGAAGACTGCCTCCCTCGAGGCATCTTGGGACTTACAGCGCCCATGTTCCGCGATTACGTACAGTACATCGCAGACCGGCGCCTAGAGAGAATTGGTTTAAAGGCGGTCTACCGCTCGAAAAACCCATTCCCGTGGATGAGTGAGACGATCGATCTTGGCAAGGAAAAAAACTTCTTTGAAACGAGAGTCACAGAATACCAGTCAGCGTCAAATCTGACCTGGAGCTAAAAATTAGGGGGGCCACTATACATGGCCCCCCTTTTCCACATTACTCTTTTGGTTTTGTGTCTTTACCTTTAGTGCAGCCGCAACCATCTTGGTTGATCACAACTTCTTCTTGGGTTTCTTCTTCGCCGCCTGCAGCGACAATGGCGCTTTCATCTGCACATGCTGGAGCTACACAAGCCAGTGCTGCGATCAGAGTGAGTACGTTGAGTGTTTTCATGAGAAATCTCCTTATATTTTGGTTTAGACATGAGACCAAGTCTACTACTAAAATATTTTTTGTGCTAGCCTGAAAATATGATCCAACCACAAAAAGAGCTCCTACAACAAGAATTCGATGTCAACGTCGCAGAGCAAGGGCTTTTAGAAAAGCGCATTGCTACGATGAAAACGCTCCTCAATGAAGTTCCCTCTTCCGATCCTCAGTATAGCCAAATGGCCATCCAGATCCAGATGGACCAGATCGAACTCGATGAGCTAAAATACCGCGCCTCCCTCATTTCAAAACAGCTAGAAGCTTAAGCGCTTATAAAAAACGATAGATTTTTTATAAGCTTCCCTTTAAACAGAAATGAAAAGGGGAAAAGAACTATGGCTCCGCGTAAAACGGCAAAAAGCTCTAACAAAAGCAGTATCGCAGCAAACAAGAAAGCTCAGTGGGCTACTTATAAGGCATTGCAGAAAAAGATCGACCAGACTTGGAATAGGCTCCGCTTGAATGTGAAGAAAAAAGCTCCCGCGAGTGCGATTGCTAAAGACCGCAACCAGCTTCTCCTCTTGCTCGGCGAATGCAATTACATGGCCCGCGAGTGCGCCCGTGCTGCAGAGCGCTCGCAACAAAAGAAGAAATAAAGTCAAATCCTAAACTGCGCTAATGCGATGAGGGTAGAGAAGGTCATGATGACGACCAGGGAGCAGACAAAAAGCTTCCTGGCCCAGCGGCCGTCGCTCTCCGTCCAAAAGCCGCGCCAGATTCCATGCAAGGCTTGAGCTAACCACATAGAGCTCACAAGCAACATCAACACCAAGTAGATTCTCCCGGTCAGCCCAAAGACAGTAAAAAGAGACAAGGAGCCCATAAAGGCGATGATGTACCACACGATGTGGAGCTTCGTGGCTCTCGCTCCATGGCGAATGGGGTGAACGGGGATTTTAGCTGTCTCATACTCTTTGAGCCGAAAGAGGGCAATCGAGTAAAAGTGGGGCATTTGCCACAAAAACAGGGTGATAAAGAGGAGGACAGCTCCCAGATCGATCTGATGGGTTACAGCGCAGTAACCTACGACGGGGGGAATCGCTCCGGCAATGCTTCCGATGAGAGTCCCGCTCGTGAGGCGATGTTTTAAGACGGTATACATGCCGACGTAAAAGGCAAAGCCGAGAAGGGAGAGAAACACCGCAACTGTGTTGGTACAGATGCTTAAAACAACGACTCCGGCAAGTCCCATGAGGATAGCCAGGGCAATAGCGACTTTGGTAGAAACGGTTCCCTGAACAAAGGCGCGGTGTTTGGTTCGGGCCATTTTGGCATCCGAATGGCGGTCCATGTAGTTGTTGAAGACACACGCCGAAGCGATGATAAGCCCTAAGCCCACCAGTGTCGCCAAAAAAAGTGGCAGAGGAAAGTGGTGCATTCCCGCTGCGAACGCAAACGCCCCGGCCGTTGTGACGAGGTTCCCAAGGATAATCCCCGGCTTGGTCAACATGTAGTAGGAGCGAACGAGCATGAGATCCCCAAAAGTATACTTGTATCCGCTCTTCAAAACTTGATCAAACATGGTCATGTATGACCAAATGATCAGATTCTGATCGAGGGCTATCACGCCCTCGGTTTAATTTCCTGGTGCTGCGAATTGCTTCGCCGCTTTGCCCTCCGCGGATATAATAAATACACCGCTAGGCAAAACACACCAAGCCCATCGCTTCTTTACAAAAGCGAGGTCTGAGCCAGACACTGTACAAAGC
>CAIVVG010000106.1 GCA_903909295.1 uncultured Chlamydiae bacterium | reverse complement strand
CCCCTCACCGAAGCAGACAAAAAGCTTATCTTTTCTCAAAAGTAAGAAGTGATTGTCAGTGCTTTGCAATAGAAACAAGACCGCCCTGCTGCTTGACGATCTCCAGGGCATCTGCATAAGGCTCTTCAAGCACTAGGACGTACTCTCCTTCCGTAAAAAGCGCCCCCGTGCATTTGGAGAGGTCGTGCCGCTCGTACTTGATGGTCCCCCGAGAAAAATAAACCGAAGCAACCCCTTGACCCAGGTCCACCCGATTCTCATCCTCGAAATGCATTCTCAGATTAACCCGATCGCTCGAACAAGGCACCACCTCCAATCGAGAGGCAATTGTCGGATTAGAGTTGATAGCTTGCAGTAGATTCTCCACTACAAACACAACCATACCCCTTGCCTCATCTAAGGACACTTGGTCATTTCTTGTTTTCGAAAGAGAATAGGTAACACAAAAGTTCGCTACATGATTGGTACGATTGTACCCTCTTGGAAGATAATTATTAACCCCATACCCACGAAGAATTAAATCTGTCTGTGGCTTGATTTGTTCCGAAAATTCCTGCAAAAGCCCATACTCAGGAATGGGTTGCACCTCCTGTCTTTTCGCACAAGAAAACATCAAACAGACAAAAACAAAACTAATAAATCTCATATTTATCCAAAACATCATGTCTAATGATATTTTTTATCTCCTTCTGATAGTCAGGTTAAGTAAAGTAATGACCACCCACCCCAGCTTGCGTCTCAGTCTGAGGAACGATCAGTACCTGCCCAGATTCTACAGCGGCAGCAACATCCTCCGCTCCCCCATTACAAAACTTGGAGGGCCAATCCCTACTTCCAATCCTATTGTAGACCTCCCAAGCTAAAGTTGCATCAATAATGGCAGTAGACCCCGCTGTGATGACTATAATGGTATTCCGATATTCGGGCGGCAGCTGCTTCAACGCCTCTCTGAAGACGTACCCTCCATTGCTGAAGGCAATGTGAAGCTGCTTTAACTTGGGATTATTTGTCTCTATAATGGCCTGCGCTTTTGTAGAGAGCTGCTCTACTTCGTATGCGATCGCACGTGAGACATCAGACTTGTTCAGAAAACCATCCCTCAAGACCCGAATGCCTGGCCAATGCAACGGATCGAATAGCGTTTGCTTTTCCTTACTTTTTTCGAGAATTACCGTTGTCAGTCCATACGCCAGACTGTCTTGGTGAACCCAGTGAGGTTGGACTGCCATCAGTTGCCCCAGACCCTCATATAAACACGCTCCCCCTTCCATGACAGTTTCTAAAGTATTTCCGATGCCACAGTGGTAATTGATCTTGCCCTGATCTATTTGTCCTAACAGCGGACCGCTTTGGGGAATAAACAGTTCTCGATCAGACGTAATACTAGGATCCCAGAGCTCTCGGTCGAACATGGCTCTCGTCAGTCCTGACGGCTCCACAATCCTCTCAGGGGCCGGGCCCTGCTGTACCGGTGCTTGCTGAGGAGGTGCTTTCCCCTCGAAGGTAAGTTGTGTCAATCCCATCATCTCAATTGCTGCCTGTATTCTTTCTTGTGCAGCAAGTTCTGGCCTATACTTCCAGTTTTCAGGGTTGGGGTCTACGAACTGGTTCAAGGGGAGCTCATACCGTATTTCTGAAAATACCGTCTGATTAAGTATTGGCGGAGGAGCTAGATTCTGCGACTCTCCTACGAAATAAGAGGCTTGAGGGAAAATGGGTTCCAGTTGGAACGGCACAGGGCAGCTCGGGGGGTAACTGGCATTGAAATCTGGCTGATAAGAAAAATCAATTTTGGGTTCTATCGGCGGAATCGGGAGTGCCGGAATCTGCCTCAAAGAGGGGAAAAAACACGAGGTGCGGATCATCGCCGAGCGAGCAGGACTCCGAATTTTGGAACTCTGCCGCATCCGGATCGGTTCTCTCCTCCTCGGCACACTCCCCGAAGGAGCCTTCCGACCCCTCACCGAAGCAGACAAAAAGCTTATCTTTTCTCAAAAGTAAGAAGTGATTGTCAGTGCTTTGCAATAGAAACAAGACCGCCCTGCTGCTTGACGATCTCCAGGGCATCTGCATAAGGCTCTTCAAGCACTAGGACGT
>CAIVVG010000105.1 GCA_903909295.1 uncultured Chlamydiae bacterium | reverse complement strand
CGGAGGGAAAAACCCAATAAAAAAGCCGAAACCAGAGCCCAGCATGCCCATGGCAGAGACGACCCAAATACCCCACTTACCTCCCGGTACTCTGTAGACTCTATCCGCGTGAGGGTGCGTCTTCCGGAGCCGCAGCGCTGCAGCAAACATGAGCAAATACATCAGCATATAGAGCATTGCAGAGAGCGCCAAAAAAACCCAATAAGAGCTGCTGACGGACGGCATGAATAAAAAGATCAGGGAGAGAGCCGTTACGATGAACGCTTGTGTGAGCAAGATCGATACGGGCATATTGTACCGATTCGTTTTATGAAACCAGCGGGGGAGTTCGCCATCTTGAGCGGTCGCTAAAAGACCTCTACTAGGGCCAATGATCCAGGTGCTCATCATCCCGAGGGCTCCAAAGGCAGTTACTCCGGCGACCAGGGGCAAGGCCCAGCTCATTCCCACCTCGGCAAATAAGTAGCGAAAGGCTTCCATTCCTCCAGATGCGAGTTGGATCTGTTCGCGGGGAATCAGCACGGCGACAGCCAAAGATCCCAGAATAGAAAAGAGGATGATCAGCACGGAGGAAAAGAAGATGCCTCGGGGATATCCTCGGCGGGGATCTTCGACCTCTTTGGCATGGACGGCGGTCATCTCCATCCCAGCTAGGCCGAGTAACACTCCAGACAAGAGGACGAGCTGGTTCAGCGAGCTGAGGTCGGGAACGAGAGCTCCCCAACTGAAGGTGATTTGGGAGGGATGGCCTGTGAAAAGCCACCAGCCGCCTAAACCAATGATCAAGACAATGGGCAAAATAGTTCCAAACACAGCTGACAGGGAACTGATCCAACCGGAAATTTGCATCCCAAAGAAGTTGACAAAGGTCATGGTCCAAAAGGTGATGAGGAGGGTCGTCACGACGTAGATCTTATTGCTCGCAAGGGCCGGATCAACCATGTAGGCCAAGGTGGTCACAATGAAGGAGAGGATCGTGGGGTAGTAGATCACATTCTCAATCCACTCAAACCAGATGGCCAAAAAGCCCCACTTGGGACCAAAGGCGGTCTTCACCCAGGTGTAAACTCCTCGGTCGGGCCATGCAGAGGCCAGTTCGGCCGATACAAGAGCGACGGGGACAAAGAAGAAAAGAGCGGACAAAATAAGGAAGGCGACGACAGATAAGCCGTATTCAGCAAGGACGGGGAAATTCTTGATGTTGCAGATCGCGCAGACGTTCATCAGGGCGATCATCGAGGCGGTTAGTTTGCGCTGATTTTTCATGTGGGAAATTATCTGTTTTTTTGAAATTAATGTACATAACTTCTTTGCCAGTACTCATGAGAAGGGTCTTTTACATACTCGTCTTGTTCTGAGTCGTAAATCTTAGCTGGAGCGAGGTTTTCTCCATAGTATCTTTGTAAGTATTTTTTTGGATTCTGGGGGACGAATACATCGACTCCGTCAAAGGTCGCTTTCTTGAGGGGGAAAACCGTCGCAAAGGGGACCGGTTCTTTAAAACGGCGCTCTCTCACCTTCCACCACTCAGGGCAAAAAAGATTGTCTTCCAGGCTCAAGATAAATTTTAGCTCTTTTGTCTCTAGGTCGACGTCAAAGTGATAGACATCGATCATGGCTTGAGTTTCCTTGACGAACACTTTAAAAAGAGTATGGGGTAAGCCGCGCCCGGACCAATCTTGGACGCTGTATTTCGCCCCATCGAGGGCGTTGAGAGCCCTCCGTACGTTTTCAGAATCAATGGCCAAAATGGCGATGTCGATATCTTCATCCCAAGGAATGATGCCTCCGTAACGGTAGGTGCCCAAACAGGTGCCGCAGTCCACCCACCAGGGAATGCCAGCTTGGTTCAAAAGATCGCCGATCTCCTTTAAACACACTTTTCCGGAGCTCATATGATTTTCTGCGCCCGGTCTGCGCGCCAATCCTTCCGACTGAAATAGGTCGGCTGGGTCTCCGAGTCCGATTTTTTGATAGAGGTCGAGGTGAGGGATTGTTTGGGTAGAGGTCCAAGCTTCTTTGATAGAGGCGTACCGCTGAGAGGCGGTGGGGGAAAGGAGGCTGGCGTACTTGGCTAAAGAGCCGAGAAGGAGGCTAGGAGGCAGGGCGATTGCAGACGCGATGGTTTTGGGCCAAAACGAGTCTTTGTACTGAAACCGAGGAGACCATTCCCAGGAGCCATCTTCTGCTTGGTGTGCTTGTTGCCCTGCAAAGAGGTAATGTGAGGGAATAAAAAGGACGTCGGCCACTTTTGCAAGGCCGGTTGCTTGGCTGTCGGACATGTTGAAGAAAAGAGAAGAAGTCAATGCAAAATAGGAGTACACCAATGGGAGAAATAGGTAGGTGAGCGTATTGACGAAAAGGTCCCAGGCGCGATCAAGCATACAACGTCAGTATACAAATTATGTTTTAAATAAGGAATTGAATTTGCTGCCGCCGTCTTTCGGCGGAGGTGGCCCCTCGCTCGCCCGAAATTCGTCGCAGAGATTTTTCGCTTCTCGATCCCGAACGTAGTCTGTGTTGGGCACCAGACAGTCGTTCGGTTTTCCCGGCGCGTAAAACTTGCATCCGGTGCCCGTATGTAAATCGATATCGCAGTAAGGACAGGTCGTACGAAACAATACCTTGAAGGGGGACCCGAGATTCTTTCTGCATTTCCAACAGATCATCGAGGGCGAGAGTATCAAAGTGACTTTTTTTTGTACATGCAGGTAAAATAAAGAATATGATTCGGTACTTGCTCCTTTGCCTCGCCTGCTCCCTTCACGCCGCTCAAATACCAGACTTCTTCTCTTTTGCGACGGGCGCTTTTGAGGTGACGCGAGAAAAATGGCGCACTTGGGAATTTGAAATGGAGTATAAATTCCATGTGAATGCCTGGAAGTCCCCTTTGCCCTGTCTTGAGTTTCGCCCTTTGGTTGGCGTGATGACCAATACCTGGAAATCGGTCTATATCTACTTGGGGCTTAACTTCGACCTCTTGTTTGCAGACCACATCCTCATCGCCCCTGGTTTTGCCGCAGGATACTATGGCCAGGGCGATGGAAAAAACCTCGGTTACCCCCTAGAGTTTAGGTCTGGGATCGAGCTGGCCTGGCAGTTTGACGATTGGCGGAGGTTAGGGGTCCATTTTTACCACCTCTCGAATGCGAGCTTAGGCAGCCGCAACCCTGGGGAGGAGTCTCTGGTCTTTTTTTATGACATTCCTATAAAGAGTGGATTTCCTTTCTCTAAGTAACTGTATTACACTGTTCATTAATTATTGTTTAATTAAATTAACCTATGTATTAATAATTATATTAAACATAGATTAATTTCGGTATGACAGAATATCTGGCGTTCGATCCTTTTCCTGGGTTTCACAACCCCCACGCTCAGACGATTCTTGGTGCTGCTCTGATTTTTGGAACGGAACCCACTTCTATTCAACAGCTTGTCCACTTACCAGACGGGGATAAAATCTCGCTTGAGATCACGACCCCCAAGAACTGGAAGCCCACCGATGAGACGGTGATTTTGATTCATGGCTTGTGTGGATCACACCAATCTCCGAATATTGTCCGAACAGCGAAACGGCTGATCGATCAAGGGGTTCGGGCGGTCCGTTTCAACTTACGCGGCTGTGGCTCGGGTCGGGGACATGCTCGAAAAATGTACCACGCCGGTTTGAGTGGGGATATCTTAGAGGCGGTATTGGCATTGAAGCGCCAGCACCCCGATTCCCCCCTTTCAATTGCCGGGTTTTCTTTGGGGGCTCAGTTGACTCTGAGATTGGCTGGGGAGCTGGGAGAACGGGGACCCTCTTTGTTAAAGCAGGTGATCGCCGTGAGCCCTCCCGTGAATATTCGGAAAACCAAAGAAACCTTATCCGATGCAAGAACGCTCTTTTACCAATATGTGTTTTGGAGTTATTTGAGAGATCATGTTGAGGCGCTTCGGGAGCACCCGGATCAAGATCGGGACCTGAGATTCCCCTTAGGTGCTTCGCTCACCGATTTTTCTCAGCATTTGATTGTCCCTTCTGGAGGATTTAAAGATTTAGAAGAGTATTACGAAACTTGCAGTACGATCCCGCTTGTTTCTCAGATTGCTGTTCCCTGCAAAATTCTCTTTGCGGAAGACGACCCGCTCATTTGCTCCAAACAACTCGACGAGTTAGTATTGCCGAATCACGTTTCGGTCTTCAAGACCAAACAGGGGGGACATCTTGGATTTCTCGCAGACCCGAGACAGGAAAAGGGATTTTTCTGGCTCGACACGACCGTGGTTGATTGGCTCACTATTTAGATTGGTTTTTGGCTACGCTGCCGAGAAGGTACATCAGCATGATGCCACTCAGGACAGACATCATCGCTGGGAAGATTTTTCCCGTGGCGGTGTAGCGAAACGCAAAGGTCGCCGTGAGGAGCAGACTTAAAAAAAGGGCCAGGTTGGCGCCCCAATTTTTTCCCCGAAAAATGCCCAGAGCGCTGAGCAAGACTCCGGCCCCCATTCCACATCCCACGTAAAGGGAAATGGCGCTACCGGTTTTTTGATAGCCCAGAGTGCCAAGGACAATCAGCAAGACCCCGAAGACAAGAACCGGCCAACCACAGTATTTTTTTAACATATCTCTGAAGTTACCAGGGGATATCTTTTTTTTAAACTAGATTTTACTTGGGGGGCGCTGTACAATGGGGCCGCTCTATGAAAACAAAGGTCGTTTTAGATACAACCGAGGCAGTTATCCTTCTTAAAAAGGGGGAGCCCATCGTCATGCCTACCGAAACGGTCTACGGCTTGGCCGCGCCTCTCTATCAACCGAGCGCCATCGAGAAAGTCTTTGCCATCAAGGGGCGGCCCCGCGATAACCCCCTCATCGTGCACATTGCGAAAAAAGGGGAGCTCCGAGAGCTCGTCTCATCGCTGCCCGACCATTGGGAGCGGCTGGCGGAGGCGTTTTGGCCGGGGCCACTGACCCTTGTGTTTCCCAAATCGGAGCGGGTCCCTTCGGCTGTGTCTGCGGGGCACCCTACTGTCGCTGTGAGGATGCCCTCCCATCCGATCGCCCGCCGTCTGATCGAAGAGGTGGGGGAGCCGCTTGTCGCCCCTTCGGCCAACTTATCGGGGCGGCCGAGCCCCACCTGTGTCAGAGATGTCCTGGAGGATTTGGAGGGGAGGGTCGCTCTGATCATTGATGGAGGAGAGTCCTCCGTGGGGATTGAGTCGACGGTGCTGAGCTTATGTGGCCCGCGGCCCGTGCTCCTTCGCCCTGGGAATATTTCGCAGCAGAGCCTAGAAGAGGTGCTTGGGGTAGAGATCTTCATTGCCTCTAAAGAGACTCCCGTCCATTCGCCCGGCATGAAATACCGCCACTACGCACCTCGCGCGGAGATCCGTTTTGTAAATCACCCCGATCAGTTGACGAGCTCCTTTATCCTCTCTTCTGTTCCGATCTTAGGGATTCAAACGCGCCCCTTGAGGGAACAGTCTCTCTATGCTGAGCTGCGCGAGGCGGACCGTTTAAACATCGGTGTCATCGACGTCTTTGGACTTGGGGAAACGTCAGCCGGTCTTCGCGACCGGCTCGTGCGGGCCGCTTCCAAATAATTAATTTGTTTGCTACCCTCTTGCAAATGGTAACACGAGTCAGCACTGAAAAAGTAAGAGACTGCGCATTCGGGATCGAAAAGGTTGTCGTGTTCGTACACCGCGACCAATTCAAAGAGGGGTTGCAGGAATATTTAAAGCAGCTGAAGTTGGCATTGGCCTGCTGTCGGCTTCCTCCAGGTCCGTGGAGAGATATTGCAGAGCATCTGGAACAGGCTTTAGCGACCGGCCGCGATATTGAACCAAAAGTGTGGCGAAAGACAGTGGAGATGGCCGAAAAGATAGGAGACGTGATGTTGGAACCGTATATCCCTGAATTGAGAATCATCGATGAAGACCATTGACCCAACGGAGATTCTAACAGGCAAGGAATCGATCTCTCCAAAGGGATTTGAACCCCCTTGGATTCGCCTTTTTGCTCGCCTCTTTGACTATGCTCTTTTGTGCATGATCATCTGGGCTACTGGATTTTCTTTTGCAGATAGCTACGAACATTGGATTCCTTGGGAATTGCTCGCTTGGATCCCTATCGAGGCAGCGCTCCTCTCTACTTGGGGGACCACTCCGGGCAAGTGGCTCTTAAAAGTGAAAATCACTCCCCATCTGCGCTTTGAGCAGGCGTTGAAGCGGAGCCTGTCCGTTTGGATGCGCGGGATCGGAATGGGTATTCCCTTCGTGAACTTCTTTTGTCTGCTCATCGCTTATCAGAAACTGCGCCTCCTCAAAACAACGAGTTGGGACCGGGACGCCTACACCAAAGTCACCTGCGGATCGCTGGGCCGTTTCCGTTTTGGCGTGGTTGCAACAGTTGCCATTATGGGCCTTTTATTCTACACTGCTCAACGATGATCCGTCTTTTTATTTCTGTACTTCTCGGGCTTGCGATCTGGCTTTGCCCAGTTCCTGAGGGGATTTCGACCCAAGGCTGGCACCTGCTCGCAATCTTTATCTCCACCATGCTCGCTGTGATCCTCAAACCATTTCCGATGAGCGTGATTTCCCTTTTTTCTTTGAGTGTCGCCACCGCCACCCACACCCTCACTCTCGCTGAAGCGCTCAATGGATTTAGCCACGAGATCGTTTGGCTTATCGTTTTGGCCTTCTTTGTCGCAAGGGGATTTATCTCGACCGGCTTGGGGAGCCGCTTGGCCTATCAAGTGATGAGCCTGCTCGGGAAAAACAGTCTTGGCCTCGGATACGGTCTTGTGGCCACAGACCTGTTGCTCGCGCCCGCCATTCCCAGCGTCACAGCGCGCATCGGGGGGATCGTCTACCCGATTGCCAAAGCGCTTGCAGAGATTTTCACCGGCTCCTCCAGCGATCCCCGAATGGGGGGATTTCTCACCGCCACCGCCTTTCAAGGATGCGTCATCACCAGCGCCATGTTTCTCACCGCGATGGCCGGCAATCCTCTCTTAGCCGAGTTGGCCGGCAAGCAGGGAGTCGAGATCACCTGGGCTAGCTGGTGCATCGCGGCTAGTGTGCCCGGCCTCCTCAGCCTCCTCATCGTCCCTTACGTCCTCTTTAAATTCATCGCCCCCGCTACTCGAAAAACCCCCCGTGCGAAAGAGATGGCCCAAGAAAGGCTCGCTCGGATGGGTTCCATCAAACCCCAAGAATGGACTATGATCTTTGTTTTTTGCCTTCTGATTGTCCTCTGGGTTCTCGGCCCCTTTTTGGAGATGAAAGCGACGGTCGCCGCCCTCATTGGAGTCTCCATTCTCCTCCTCACAGGAACTCTCCGACTCAAAGACCTCTTAGAAGAGACCGCCGCCTGGGACACCTTTATTTGGTTCTCCGTTCTCGTGACCCTTTCTGGCTTTCTCAACCAATTTGGCGTCACAGCCTGGTTTGGGCAGTGGGTCGTTGCGCAAGTCAGCGGCCTTGGATGGATCGCCGGATTCCTCATCGCCCTGCTCATTTACTTCTACAGCCACTACTTCTTTGCCAGCAGCGTAGCCCACGTCGGAGCTATGTTTGCCCCTTTTCTCACCGTCGCCATCGGCCTCGGCACCCCTCCCGGCCTTGCGGCCCTCAGCCTCATCTTCTTTAGCAACCTCTTTGGCGGCCTGACCCACTACGGCTTTGGCCCCGCCCCCATCCTCTTCGGCGCCGGCTACCTCTCCGTGAAGGAGTGGTGGCAAGTCGGCTTGCTTGCCAGCGTCGTCAATATCGCCATCTGGCTCGGCGTCGGCTCCCTCTGGTGGCACTTTCTAGGTATTTGGTAGTAAGCGATATAGGCAATTTGTCTTTCCAGGAAAGATAGATTGTTGTATAATTAGCTTTGTATGAGAGACAATATGAAACAGGCGGTCCGATCTATTCTGATGGAGTTTCATGAGAGAGATCTTCCGCTCCCTTACATCCGGGCGATTCATCCTCCTAAACACGCCCAAAATATGAGAAAGGCCTGGGCGCTCATGGGAATGCGTCGCTCTGGGAAAACGTGGGCCGCCTATCAGGAGATCCATCGGAGACAAAGAGCTGGCTTTCCCAAAGAAACAAATCTATACATCAACTTCGAGGATGACCGGTTGGCCGGTTTCAGGATCGACGATTTCCAATCCATCCTCGATATCTACTTCGAGCTCTACCCACAATATATCAATAGCAAGGATCTGTTTTTTTGTTTTGATGAAATTCACGTAGTTCCTGGATGGGAGAAATTTATCCGTCGCCTCATCGACACAGAAAACATGCAGATTTGTGTGACCGGTTCCTCAGCGGGCATGCTGAGTAAAGAACTCGGCACAACTCTCGGCGGAAGGGCATGGCCACAAGAAGTGTTCCCCTATAGTTTTTGCGAGTTCCTTGCGCTAAAGGAGGTTAAAGCCCCCAAAGCAGAAGCCCAAATGAGACATCTGGCCAGCGAATACCTCCTTTATGGGGGGTTCCCAGAAGCAGTGGCAGAATCCAAAGAACTCCACACAGCGCTGATACAAGGATATATGGACGCCGTTGTTCTGCGAGATATTATCAAACGGCATGCCATTATCAATGCAGATGTCATCCAAAAATTTCTTGTTCTCGTGTTACGACAGCTCGCCGCTCCTTTGAGTATCACCAAAGTTTACAATACTCTCAAATCGCAAGGAATCTCTATTGGGAAAAATAGTTTGTACGAATACCTACAATATTTCGAGGATGCCTATGCGGTACTTTCTGTCCCGTTTTTTAGTCTTTCCGAAAGAGTTCGGCAGGTCAACCCGAAGAAAGTGTACGCGGTGGATCCTGGAGTGATCACCGCCTATTCCGTCAAACGGGAATTCGAGAAAGCATCCCGGCTAGAAAATGCCGTTTTCATGCATTTGAGGAGAGCTTATACCAATATTTGTTATTACAAGACGCAAAAGAAAAAAGAGGTCGACTTTGTCGTCACCACCCCATTGGGAGATCTTATTCTTGTGCAAGCTTGCGTAGAGATGACCCATCCT
>CAIVVG010000104.1 GCA_903909295.1 uncultured Chlamydiae bacterium | reverse complement strand
TGCGCGGACGTTGCTTCACATGACCGTGTCAGTAAGAGGAGTGAAAGGACCAGCACGAGACAAGACGCGTAAAAGCTCGCAGAAAAACAAATAGGCCACATTCGCAAGAGCAGCACGACAAATATCCCGGGCTTATTGCAAGGAGTTGCGAGGCAAGGATAATGAGCAGCAGATTTTGGTTCCAAATTAATAACGTTGATCCTGAATTCTTTAAAGTCTCTCTCGTCACTCAGAATTCTCTCTTATCGACTAGAGATTCTAAATCTAAAACCGAAAATGATTTCATTCTACATCAGTTGCCCCCTGTTGTACTTCTCTTATTGCCTGTCAATACGAGCGATACACTCAAATTTTATCGCTCGTTTTGCCTGGCACGATACTTGAGCATTATGCCACATGATATGGAGCCGTGAAATTATCGAAATTTTCGGGTGAAACTTTTGCAAACAAAACGTATTCTACTCAGCGATTTGTGCCAGGGCCTTTGCATTTCGCAAGAACGCACGAATACAATTGCATGTGAGATTTAAGAAGCTAAATTGGGTGAATCGCCGAGGTAAAAATGTATGATCAGTCCGCATTTTATCCCACGCATGTGGAAAAGTATTTTTAAGCCACTTCGCTAGTCCACTCCTGAGCGCTCCCGGAGCAGACCTCGTAACAAAGAAAAGATGATCCTGACATTCATTTCCATCGTACTTAGCGCGCTCTTTTGCGGCCCCGACGCGCTGTACTCGCGGGACCTCGATGGCATGCTGCATATGCTGAAGCAGAGGCAACGCCTGACGGAGCCGTAAAGCATGCTCCCATTCATCGTCAACCCTTTTTCGCTGCTGCTTCTGTGCGACTGGCACTACAACAATGACAGCCCGGAAACATTTGGAGGGGACCATGTTTTGAATAAAATCGTCACTAATTCACTGAACATGAGCAATATCGGCAACGTGAAAGCCTGTGAAAGTATATGCGTCGCACTGGTTTGCGCAGAACCCTTTCTACATCGAAGATGGCAAGTACAGCGCGTTTCCATATGGCATCGAGGCAGGCAAATTACGAGCCTTTGGCGACGCCCTTTTGGCGTATCACCAGGGTTCCAAGCAGAAAAACACCACGATTGAACATCTGCATTTGAGCTCCTCACACCCTTCGCGACAGAAACTCATTACCAAAATGGCCGAGACAGGCGGAGGGATTTTTCAAGTGCAAGAGTTTTATGAAAAGGTGGCAGCCAGTAGATTTCTAATCTCTCCGCATGGAGACCGACCTGACTGCTATCGGCACTGGGAGGCCATCGGCTTGGGCGCCATCCCCGTATCAAATATCGATCCTTTGCTTTACGGTCCGCTCTTTGGGAACGACATGATGTACGTCGGAGACACTGACAAGTTGATTGAGCTTCTAGATGACCCCAGTAAGCTTGATTCGAGGTACCACGCCCCTCGGAGTCAGCGAGTGCTAACTAGGTATTGGACGAAGAAAGTGGATGAAGAACAGCGACAATGCATTCAGGGGTTGAACATCTAAAGCAGGGAGATAATCCTTCCGTCGCCGCTTTGTAAAGAGACCGGACCATTTACAGAAGAAGCATCTACCTCTACTATCAAATGTTCCGTTCCAAAGCCACTGCATGGGTATCGACCCACGAGCGTCCGTTCCCTGAGACATGCACCAGCACACCCACCGCATCCGCCTCGCAGTACAGCAC
>CAIVVG010000103.1 GCA_903909295.1 uncultured Chlamydiae bacterium | reverse complement strand
TGGATGTCCGACTGGAGGAAGTAGGTCTTGGTAGGGTCCAGCTCTTCAAGGAAGTTGGTCAGGACCCTTTCCATGAGCTCGGGGGTCAGGGCCTTGTAGGTGACGTGGGCTTTGAGAATTTCGTCGACTTTGGACTTTACATCCCGGGGGGATAACTGGGGGGGCTTGGCCTCCCCTATCAGGCTCACAAGGAGCAGTAAACAAAAGAATCCTTTGCGGAGCATAGCCACCTCTAGCGCCTGAGTATATACAAGAATTCACTTTGATGGCCAGTGGAATTTTTCATCCACAACTTGCTAATTTTTAATATGTTATGGAAAATTTAGAACCCAACCGACTAAACCAGAGAAACCAAGAAAAATACCTATTGATTTCAATTCCTAAAAATGCAATAATAGTCTATTAAAAGAACGAAAACATAAATATAAAAAGAACCGTAAATAAAAAAAATAATTGGAGGAGAAAATGACAACAGAGACAACAAAAGTCGTTTCTATCACAGAAGCGGCCCGTATTAATAACGTGACCCGCCAAGCGATTTACGTTGCGATTAAGCAAAAAAAATTGAAGGCGACTAAAGACGCGACTCGATGGACTATTCATTTAGATGACTTAGACGAGTATCGCAAAAACAAATATTCAAGAACGAAGTCGATGTTCGGCGGCGAGCTGTTATTTGATAACCACAAGGGATTCTATTCAGTAGGACAAGCTGCGAAACTGTTGAACGTGCCTGCGCAAAAGATCTACTACGCGACACGAGTAGGTTTATTGAAGGCTTCTCGCAAAGGCGCCGCTTGGGTAATCCACACAGATGATCTGAAGGGATACCAAGACAATTACTTGAATCGCCGCCACCAAGTCGTTTAAGGACTGGGCGAGATCTGAAAGTCTTTGATTTGTAGTTGGATGCTCGCTTTGTTTAAAAACAGGTTGATTTGAGGCGTAAACGCTATATCTAAGGGCAGATTTTTCCTCCGAATCTGCTCTCTTTGCTTTGCTAATCCAAAGCCGATGCCCTCTAGCATACGATCTCCTTGCTCGAGGAAAAATTTCAGATGGTATTTCCCAATTACCTTCGGGGGCCAGACTTGCGTTGCTTCGCAATAGAGCAACGGGGGCGGATTCTCGTTTCCAAAAGGTTCTAATAGATGCAACGACTCTAGAAAATCAAAAGTCAATTCCGGAAAATGGATTTTTGCATCGAGGTAGAGCTTTGTCACCACATCTTGTTCATTGAGGGCACTTTCTGCGGCTTCAAGAAGCCGTTGTTTTAAGAGTGGGATATTCTCTTCAGCAACTAAAAGACCCGCTGCATAATCATGACCGCCGAAATTGAGCAGGAGTTCTTTATTATTTTTAAGAAATGGAAGCAGAGGAAATTCAGGAATCGTCCGCATCGATCCCTTTCCAATCCCCTGATCGACCGAGATGATGAGCGTTGGGCGGTTGTACTGCTTAGCAATCCGCGCACAGATGATGGCGATAATTCCCGGGTGCCAGTTTTCTGAAGAAAGAACAATGGCTTTGTCCTGTAAAATTTCAGGGTGTTGCAAAATAGTTTCCTCGACTTCATCGGACGCAATTCGCTCAATGCGCTGCCTTTCGAGATTGTGTAAATCGAGCTCTTCGGCAAGGCGCTGCGCCTCTACACCATCGCGGACTAATAGGAGCGCCACCCCTTTAAGAGGATCGGCCACACGTCCCAAGCTATTGAGTCTGGGAGCCAATTTGGATGCCACATCGCTCGGAGAGAGTTCCCCCCCATGCATTTCGCTCACTTCAAATAACTTCGCCAGTCCGACCCGCTTCGTTTTGCGCAGCTCCTTTAAACCATATCTGACCAAGATCCGATTTTCCCCTTTCAAAGCCCCCATATCGGCAATCGTTCCCAAAGCCACGAGATCGAGATACTCTTTCAGATCGATTTGCGCAGCAGAGGGCTCCTCTGCTTCAATGAGCGCATTCGTCACCGCATGAGCCAATTTGAATGCCACTCCCACTCCTGTCAGTTCCCGATTGGGATAAGTGCTATTGATCAATTTGGGATTCAGTGTGGCGATGCAATGAGGCAGTCTCTCCGTCGGTTCATGGTGATCTGTGACAATGACATCAATCCCCGCCCGTGCAACTTCTTCAATCTCTTGCGCCGCTGTAATGCCGCAATCGACCGTGATCAAGAGTTTGCATTGGTCCTTGAGCGCCCTTTGAAGAGCCGCTTCTAACCAACTGCGCATCATCGTAGTCCGCTTGGGGATCTCGACGACGACCTTCCCCCCCACAGCCCTCAAGAAATCGGTCAATAACGCCGCGGCTGTCATCCCATCGACATCATTGTCTCCGTAAATCAGAATCGGCTCTTTCTGCTTCACCGCGCGGATCACCCGCTCTACAGCCAAATCCATATCGGGAAAGAGATCTGGAGCATGGAGATGAGGCAATTTCGCGTAGAGAAACTCATGCACCTCTTCCATTGTTTTATACCCTCTTGAAATCAGAATCTGCGCAATCACCGGATGGATATTGAACTCGGTCGTAATTGCTTGCAAGAGTGCAGGGTCTTTGGGGGGATAGACCCAGATAGATTTAGCTGGCGCGGGCATAGCTGGAGTCTATAGGACAAAGAGATTCTCAGCAAGGGGGGCTGATGTAAAACAGCTTTACATCTTCCCTAAGAAGGGGCCTTTCAGGTATGTTGATGTTAGATCAACTTGAGGTTTATTTTTCATGGAAGTAGAACGCGAATCTATCTTTGTCTCTGCGATACGGAGCTTTGCTCGCATGTTTTTTGCAGTGTGTGGCCTGTTTTTAGCCTTCATTATCGTATCCGTTGTTTACGGTAGTCTAGCGCCGTCCCCACTCATTCCTGAAAAAACATCTCTCGTCGTCATTTCTGATGCAGAAGGGGTAAGAGAGGTCGCTCCGATTTCTGCGCCCGCGATTTTACAGATCAATGTCAATGGTGTCATTGGGGATCCCCGTTTTATTGATAGCGCCATCGTCAATGATATTCTCTTAGACTCTCGCACCGGTCTCCTAAAAAATAACCGTGTGAAAGGAATTTTACTCTGTCTCAATACGCCCGGCGGAGCCGCCACCGATTCGGATGATATCTACCGGATGTTGATGGCCTACAAAGCCCGTTACAAAGTGCCCGTTTTCGCTTATGTCGATGGAATGTGCGCATCAGGCGGGATGTACATCGCTTCAGCAGCTGACCAAGTGTATGCAAGCCCGTCGAGCTCAATCGGCTCTGTCGGGGTCATCATGGGTCCTCTTTTCAACGTCTCCGATGCGTTGACCCGATGGGGTATTCAGGCCCGCACCCTCACTCAAGGGATTGACAAAGACATGTTGAACCCTACCCGTCCTTGGAAAGAGGGGGAAGATGCTTCTCTCCAAGCAGTGATGGCGGCCTTGTATGTGCGCTTCACCGATATCGTAACCGCAGCGCGGCCTCGTCTAGATAAGACGAAGCTCATCAATGAATATGGAGCGCAGATCTTTGATAGCGCAAAGGCGCAAGAGCTCGGCTATATCGATTACGCCGATAGCAATCGTTCTGATGCTCTAAAAGGTCTCTTGGCGGCTGCCCAAATCAATGAATCGCACCCCTATCAGGTAGTCGAGCTCGAGATGAGAAAAAACTTGCTCGCAGAGTTCATGACCAAATCGCCTCTCATCAGCGGTCAAGTGGTTCATTCATTGGATTTGGGGATGCCGCAAATCAGAGATCGATTTGCTTATCTCTATCAAGAATACTAGTATGCAAACGATCTACGTCCTCGACGCTGTGAACTTCCTCTTTCGCTCTTACTATGCGATTGGGCCGATGGTAAGCAGCGCGGGGCAATCGACGAGTGCCCTTTTCGGGTTCATTCGCTCCTGCATGAAGCTCCGGAAGGATTTTGCGCCCGATCATCTGGTGTGCGTATTTGACGGTCCTGACAATAAGAAATCGCGTCAAAAGGTCTACGCTGAATACAAAATGCATCGGAAGGGAGCCCCCGAGGACCTCTTCCCCCAATTTGAGTGGGCAGCGGAATATTGCGAGCTGGCCGGTATTCCGACCCTTTGTTTAGAGGGGGTCGAGGCGGATGACACGATGGCTGCGGTCGCCGTGTGGGCCAAGAAAAAGGGGGCAAAAGCCTTCCTCTGCACCAGCGACAAGGACTTGATGCAGCTCGTCGACGAGGACATCAAAATCTTGCAGACGCACAAGGACAATCTGATCATCGATGCCAAAAAAGTAGAGGAGCTTTTTGGGGTGCGCCCCGATCAGATGCTCGATTTACTGGCCATCATGGGAGATAGCTCGGACAATATCCCCGGCCTGGAGGGATTCGGCCCTAAGACAGCGTCCTCATTGCTGCAAGAGTTCGGGACGTTAGATGCCATTTTGGCTCACCCAGAAAAAGTGAAGGGGGAGAAAAAACAGGAGATTTTACGGACTCAAAAAGAGGTCGCACTCATGAGTCGGGAGCTCGCCACACTCGATGTGAATTTGGAGATTCCCCATGAAGTGAAGTTCTATGCTTTGAGAGAGCCAAAACCTGAATTGGTCGACTTTTTTCACCGGATGCAGTTTTCTACGTTCTTAAGAGAGACGCACGCTCCTCAAAAAGAAAAAAGTGAAAAGAGGGGGGCATACCAGTTGGTTCAGGAGGAAGAAGCGTTGAAAACACTCCTGAATCGACTGGAAAAGGAAAAAAGCATCGGGATCGATACGGAGACGACCGACGTGAATCCAATGAGAGCTGAGTTGGTGGGCATTGGGCTGGGGATT
>CAIVVG010000102.1 GCA_903909295.1 uncultured Chlamydiae bacterium | reverse complement strand
TGTCAAGCCTCAAATTTTTCGTGTAACCAACAAAAAATTTACAAGCTCACTGGACTTAAGGCAAGAAAAACCTTATCCGCAGCTATTTATGCAACAACGCCGAAATTAACGATGGAAACGATATAACGATAAAAATATCTTTCGCCGCTTTGCGGCGAGGTTTTTTTTATCATTACATCGTTATATCGTTATATCGTTCAAATATTTTTCGTCGGAATGCTCTGAATTTTGACATACAGCTTTTTATATACCTGGGCTGGCTTTTTCCAGCTGAAGTCGAGCTGCATTCCGCGACGGATGAGAATCTGGAAGGTGACCGGGTCTGTATGGAATAGGTGGAACGCCCGATCGAGGGCGCTCCTTAAGGAAGCCGCTGTCGCGCCTGGGAACGTAAATCCATTCCTCTTGGAGGCGGGGACAGTGGGGTCTTCGCAATCAAAGACGGTATCTTTCAGTCCGCCTGTGGCTCGCACGATGGGCACAGTGCCGTAGTGCATGGCGATGAGCTGGGTCAGGCCGCAAGGCTCGAAGAGCGACGGGACGATCAGAAAATCGAGAGCCGCATAGATTTCATGGGCCAAGGTCTCATCGTACTCAAAATGGAGCAGCACTTGGGGGTGTCCCGCATACTCCGCCTTCAGCGCATAGAACTCAGCCCGTAACTTGGGTTCTTGGGGGGCAGAGCCCAGTAAAATAAAGACCCCTCCCTTTTCGACCGTCTCCTTCAACGTCTCTTTTAAAAGCTCAGGCCCCTTTTGGGAGACAATCCGGGTCACCCCCCCAATCCAGGGCCCCTTCTTGAGATCGAGGTGAAAACGCTCATGGAGGACCCGCTTATTTTTCGCCTTGGCCTTGAGGATGGTCTCAAGCGAAGACTCCCCATCGTAATGGGCTAGCAGGGCCGGGTCAACCTTGGGATTCCAGAGGTTTTGGTCGATCCCATTCAAGATCCCGCTCAGCTTCGATCGGTATTTCCGACAGGTTGCATCGAGGTGAAAGCCCATTTCTGGGGTCAAAATTTCTTGGGCATAGGTAGGGGAGACCGTATTGACAGCATCTGAATAGACGATTCCCCCCTTGAGCAGGTTGATCATCTCAGGAGTTTTCGGATCGTCATCTTGGAGGCGCTCTGGCGTGAGGTAATGCTCTCCCTGGACCCCAATGGCATCCAAGTCCGCGGGGGAACACTGCCCCTGGTACTCCCCATTATGGATGGTCAATAAAATTCCCTTTACGGAGACCCTTTTTTTAAAAACATCTTTCATTAGGGGCGCGCAAAAAGCTGTGTGCCAATCGTGAAGGTGGAGAATATCGATCGGTTCCCCCCTCTCTTCGAGATACTCGAGCGCCGCCCTAGAAAAATAGAGAAACCGCCCAATCAGGTCCTCGGCCCCATAAATCTTCCCCCCGTGAAAGTGTTCGGGGGAGTCAATCAGGTGAAGTCGGCACCCTTGATATTCCGTAATATACACATTTTTAGTTACTTGAGATATTTTATCAAAGTGCAAGAAGTCATACTTGGGAAGGATGACCTCGACCTCATCCCCCTGGCGCACAAGTTCTCGAGAGAGGCCTACGAGCACCTCTCCGAGTCCCCCCGCCTTGGCGATGGGGGCAAATTCGGCCGTCACCTGTACAATCTTCATTTTATTTGTCTATACCTATTGGCCGTATAAGGGACAAGTTTTTTTGGTTTGCAAAATATTTACCCCGTTGAGTAACATGGAACCTGTTTTGGATTCTGGGGCGTCGCCAAGTGGTAAGGCAGCGGTTTTTGGTACCGCCATTCGGAGGTTCGAATCCTTCCGCCCCAAAACGATCGATTTAACGAGGAATTATGAAATTATCCGTTTCTGCAAGAAAGAAGGGTGGAGTCAATAAACTGCGCCGAGAGGGGAAAGTACCCGCCATCCTGTATAGCCAAAAAGGAGAGTGCGAGCTTCTCTCCGTTCCTACAGAGGAAATGCAAGCGATCTTGCGCAACATGGGTCAAGGGATGCTCAGCACAACTGTTTTTGAGCTGCAAGGTGAAAAACAAACCCACAAGGCCATTGTCAAAGAAATTCAGTATCACGTGGCGACTTACGCGATTGAGCACATCGACTTCTTGTTGCTCACCGACGGCGTTCCTGTCACAGTGAACGTGCCGATCCAAGTGACTGGCGTTGCAGAGAGCGTGGGCGTGAAGCTCGGCGGATTTATGCGCCAACCGATTCGCGCATTGAAAGTCTCTTGCTTGCCCGACCACATCCCCGCTTCTTTGTCAATTGACGTAAGAGAGCTCGATATCATGCACTCTAAGCGCTTGTCCGATATCGCTTTGCCCCACGGTGTAAAGCCGCTTGCGCAAATGAAAGAAGTGGTTGTCGCGATTGCCAAAAAGGCATAGATGCGCCTGATTGTTGGACTCGGGAATCCTGGAAAGAAGTATCAGGGAACGCGTCACAACATTGGGTTTGCTGCCGTAGAGAAACTCGCTGACAAATACCGGCTTGAGTTTCGAAAGAAGGCAGCGTTTCAGGGGAGTATTGCAGAGGGCCAAATAGGCCAAACTCCCGTGATGTTATTAATGCCGCTCACGTACATGAATGAGAGCGGCGTCTCGGTGCGGCTCCTCGCCGACTACCGACAAGTTGATGTGTCCCACCTCATGATCGTCACAGATGATGTGGCTCTTCCTTTGGGACAACTGCGGGTGCGAATCAATAGTAGCGCTGGAGGTCATAACGGCCTGAAAAGCGTTGAGCAGCACTTGCAGACAGATCGATATGCCCGACTCCGAATAGGGGTGGGCGATCGGCAAGAAGGGGATTTGGCTGACCACGTGTTAGGCCCATTTTCTTCAGAGGAAGAGAAGCTCGTTCCAGGTGTTCTGGATCGAGTGGTTCGGGCCTTAGAAATTTGGCTTGAGAAAGGAATAACCAGTGCGATGGATTTTGCAAATAAACCAAATCCATCGACTCCGAGCATTGGAGATGTATGAGAAAAGACCTAAGAAAAGGGCTTTATGAAGGGATGTACATCCTGAGCGCTACGCTCAGCGATGAGGCTCGTCAGAAAGCTTTTGAAAAAATCACCAATGGGATCCTTGAGAAACAAGGCGTCATCCATAAGATTCACGAACAAGGGCGCCGTAAGCTCGCCTATCCAATTGAAGGGAAACGAGAAGGTTTTTACTACGTCGTTTACTTCGAATTCCCCACCCAGCAGATTGCAAAAATTTGGGGAGAGTACCAACTGCACGAAGACCTCATCCGTTTCATGACGATGAGAATCGAAAAAGTGCAAGAGACGCTCGATTTCAAACCCATTAAAACCCACTCTGGAGTGTAGGCGATGATCACCCACGAAAAACCTGCAGCAAAAGTTTCCGCTGAGTCCCCTTTTTCCAAGAAGAAAAAGTGTTGCCCTTTCGTCGCTGCGAAAGTAGAGCGTGTTGATTACAAAGACGTTGAAAATTTGAAGCAGTTCATCACTGAGCGCGGAAAAATTTTGCCACGCCGCATCACAGGCGTCTCTTATTTCTATCAAAAACACCTCAAGAAGGCGATCAAACAGGCCCGTTATATGGCTCTGTTGCCTTTCGTACTTGAAGAATAGGAGCCTCATGAAACAACAATTATTGTTACTCAAAGACGTAGATGCCCTCGGTAAGAAAGGTGAAGTTGTCACCGCAAGACCCGGCTATGTACGCAACTTTCTCCTTCCACAAGGGCTCGCTGTAGCCGCTAGTGTAAATACACTGCGCAAGCAAGAGAGTCTCCGCGCAGAGCGTGAGAAACAAGCGGTCATCGACCGGAAAGAAGCAGATGAGTTGGCTGCGCAAATTGGCTCCATATCTCTTTCTGTCAAAGTTAAAGTCGATCCAGAAGGGCACATGTATGGTTCTGTTTCTGCAGCAGACATTGCACTCTTGTTCCAAGAACAAGGCTTGCCTGTAGAAAGAAAATACATCCTTCTGAACCGTCCTCTCAAAACGACAGGATTGCATAAGTTGGAGCTCCGTCTGAAAGAAGGAGTGCCAGTTCATTGCTCACTGACGATCATTCCTGAAGGGATTGCCCATACCGGTATTGAAGCTGTCGTAGCTCCAATTCCTGTAGAAGTGCCCCCTTCTGCAGAAGGATAGTTCACGCGCAAAGACACGCTTCCGCGTGTCTTTGCGTTAAATTTCTGATCTGTTACACTCCTCTCCATGCAATATATTGTAATCACTGGCGCGGCCGGTATGATCGGCTCTGGCGTCGTTCGCCACCTCAATGACCTCGGTCAATTTCAACTCATTCTCGTAGACGACCTAAAACAGTCTGAAAAATGGAAAAATTGGGTCGGTAAGCGGTTTATCGACACCGTCTCCCGCTCCCATATCTTTGACTGGTTAAAGGTCCACGAAGAGGAGGTTTCGGCCATCATCCATCTGGGCGCCTGTTCCGATACGATGGAGACCAATGCCGACTATCTTTTAGAAAATAACTACCGCTTCACAATCCGGCTCGCGGACTGGGCGATCGGCAATGAAAAACGGTTTATTTACGCCTCATCGGCCGCCACTTATGGGGACGGCTCTCAAGGGTTTGTCGACGACGAGGCTCAGCTCCACACGCTCCATCCGCTCAATATGTACGGCTATTCAAAACATCTCGTCGATCTCTGGCTACAGAGGGAAAATGTCCTCAATCGGGTGGTCGGTCTCAAATATTTCAATATTTTTGGTCCGAACGAGTATCACAAGGGGCGGATGGCCTCCATGGTCTTGAAAATGACGCGGAAGGCAGAGCAAGAGGGGGTTGTTCAACTCTATCGGTCGAACGATCCAAAATATCCCGATGGGGGGCAGCTGCGCGATTTTCTCTATGTGAAAGATGCGGTCCGGATGACGTGCGCATTTCTGGGCAATCAGCTCTGTGGAATTTACAATATTGGGGCCGGGCAGACGACTTCGTGGAATGAGTTGGCGGGTGCCCTTTTTGCCGCTCTCGGAAAAGAGCCCCGCATCGAGTACATCGGGATGCCATCAGAGCTCAGCCGTCAGTACCAAAATTACACGTGTGCCTCCATGAAAAAATATGGCGCTCAGATCCCTTTTTCTATCACACCCATTCGCGAGGCGGTGAAGGAGTATGTACAAGAGTATTTGATGCGAGACGCTCGATGGTAGATGTACGCCCCTTTAAAACGCTTGTGTTGGGCGATTACCTTCTGGATGCGTATACGATGGGTCGGGTCAGAAGGATCTCGCCTGAGGCTCCTGTGCCCGTTGTAGAGACGTTGAAACAAGAGTCTCGTCCGGGCGGAGCGGGGAACGTGGCTCTGAGCTTGGTGGCATTGGGGGCGGAGGTCGTTGCTTGCGGCAGGTTGGGGAAAGATGAGGAGGGGGACGAGCTCAAACGACACCTTTTAGGGGCAGGTGCCCAGGTCTCTGGACTTCACGAGGAGGTGGGCTATCCCACCCCGATCAAGAATCGGATCATCGCCGATGGGCAACAGTTACTCCGCATCGATCGAGAAGTCGTTACAACTCTTACCCCCTCTTTGGAAGAGAGGTGTATTGCTGAATTGAAGAGCACGATTCCACAGATGGGGGTGGTAGCTCTCTCTGACTATGGAAAGGGGTTTTTGACCCGTTCTCTGATCAGCGCCACACTCGAGATAGCGCGCACCCACAAGATTCCTACGATCGTCGACCCCAAAGGGATCGACTTTACCAAATATCGGGGCGCCACTCTCATCAAGCCCAATGTGTCCGAGGCCTATGCGGCGGCTCGCTTTCCCCACAGCGCTTCTTTAGATGAAGTCGCAGAGGAACTTTTTCGGATTACCAGCGCTGAAATGCTCCTTATCACTCGGTCTGAGGAGGGGAGTTCCCTGTTTCTCCAAAATGGGAATCGAACCGATTTTCCAGTCCGTTGCCAAGAGGTGAAGGATGTGACGGGAGCGGGGGATACTGTACTGGCGGTAATCTGTTTAGGGGTGGCGCTTCAATGGGAAATGGGCTTCATTGCGGATCTGGCCAATATCGCTGCGGGCATTGCGATTGAGCAGCTCGGCTGCGTACAAGTCACCCTTGCCGAACTTCTTCAGAGAATGACGCCGCCACCTAGGCAGATGTCTCCATCGTAAAACACCACCGACTGTCCGGGCGTAACGGCCCATTGCGGCTCATCAAACACCACCCGTCCTCCTTCTAGGAGAGTGCAGGGGGAGTCTTTTTGTCGGTAGCGCACTTTAGCCGTGCACCTCTCTAGAGGAGGGGCAATCCAAGAGGCGTCCTTCATGACGAGTTCCCGTTTCCAGAGGGCGGGGTGGGAGGCCCCCCTCTCGACAAATACGATATTTTTCTGGGTGTCCTTGCCCACCACGTACCACGCTTCTCCCTCGCCGCCGAGCCCCATTCCCTTCCTTTGTCCCAGCGTATAGAAGGAGGCCCCTTCATGGCGGCCGACTGTTTTCCCATCGAGCGTCTGAAAAGGGCCGGGGGTCGCATGGATATATTGGGCCAAAAAGGGTCTAAAATCTCTTTTTCCGATGAAGCAAATACCGGTGCTGTCTTTTTTTTCCGAGGTGGCGATCCCGTGCTTCCGGGCGATTTCCCGCACCTCTTTTTTGGGCAGGTGGCCAATTGGGAAGAGGACGCGGGCAAACGCCTCTTTAGGGACGGCGTGGAGAAAATAGGTCTGGTCTTTATCGGGATCGACCCCTCTCAGAAGGCGCCCTTCCCCATCGAGCCTACAGTAGTGACCCGTTGCCAGGAAATCGGCCCCTAAGGCCATCGCCTTATCAAGAAATTTCTTGAATTTGATTTCCCGGTTGCAGAGGACGTCGGGGTTGGGGGTAAGGCCTGAGCGGTAGTCGGCTACGAATTGGGCAAAAACTGATTCCTGGTACTCTGCGGTGAAGTTGACACTGTAGTAGGGGATGCCGATCTGTTCACAGACCCGGGCCACATCTTCGTAGTCGCGGGTCGCGTTGCAGATGCCGTCCTGATTGGTCTCCTCCCAGTTCTTCATGAAGAGGCCAATCACCTCATAGCCCTGCTGCTTTAAAAGGAGGGCTGAGACGGAGGAGTCGACCCCCCCGGACATCCCTACGACGACGACCTGCTTTTTCATGGGAGGGAGTATAGCGGAGCTAATGGTTACTCGCAAGACGGTACTAGGCCTACAACAGAAAAAACGATGGAATCGTTTCCATCGTTGATCTTGGCTTAGGAGACGAATCTGACTCAGCCTCTTTGCAGCCGCTCAATGCGCTCCTCGAGAGGGGGGTGGCTCGCGAATAATCGGGTAAAACCTTTCTTAGTAGGGTGAGAAATTTTGAAGGCGGCCATCGCGGGGTTTTCCTCTTTTTTATCGTGGATTCCCTGGAGGACGCGCAGGCTTTGAAGAGCTGCGATCATCGACTCTTTTCCCGCAAGGCGGGCGCCCCCTGCGTCGGCTCGAAACTCGCGAAAGCGGGAGTAAGCGGCGACGACGAGCGAACCTAAGAGCATGAAGACGACCTCAAAGAGGTAGACGAAGAGCATGTAGCTCATGATACTGCCAGAGCCGCGTCCTTCTCGATCTTTCCCGAAGCCAGAGAGGGCGTAGGCGAGGATGCGGGCGAGGAACATCACAAAGGCGTTGATCACTCCCTGCAGCAGGGTCATGGTGACCATATCTCCATTGGCGACGTGGGTGATTTCGTGGGCGAGGACCCCTTCGATTTCTCTTTCCTGCATCCGGCCGAGGAGTCCAGAGGACACGGCGACGAGCGAGCGGCTGCGAGAAGGACCTGTGGCAAACGCGTTGACCTCGTTGGAGTGGTAGATCCCCACCTGAGGCATGACAGGTAACTGAGCCTGGCGAGCGAGTTTATAGACCAGGGTGAGGAGGTGTTTTTGTTCTGGGTCGTGGGTATTGGGATCGATGAGTTTGACTCCCATCATCCACTTTGCCATTACGCGGGAAAGGGCCAAAGAAATAAAAGCGCCGCCCATGCCCCAAAGGAGGCAGAAGATAATGAGGTCCTGGTAGCCTATCCCGTAGGCGCGATCGAGGTAAGGGCGAATATTGAGAATATTCAGTACAACCGAGATCGTCATAACGACGAGGAAGTTGAGCGCTAAAAAAAGGGCAATCCGTTTGATCCATCCCATGGGGGGTTCTCCTTAGATGGACCGAGTATATCAAAAATAGAGTTGCGTGAAAAGAGATTTTCTGTCATTTATTCCTCCTATAGTTTGGGACAAACATGGCTAAAAAGTCTACGGAAGTAGCACTCTCTCAGGTTAAAAAAATGCTCGATGGACAGTGCGCCTGCTATGTCCTGATTATGTGTACAGAACCCTCCAAAGAGGGGAAGATGGAAGTACAAATGGACTATGAGGGGGATGCTGATTTAGCAGCCTATCTGATAGACAATGCGTCTCAAGTTTTTGATGAAAGGCTCTCGCAGATCAATTAGTGAAAAAAGCCTTTTTCCTCTTGTTTTTGATTTGGCTTTGTCTTCCCCTCCTCAATCTGCGGGGCCCTGACCAATTCTCTTCTAGTCGATTGGTCGCTGGTTACCAAGCGTCCTCTTCTATTGAAGAAGACCACGCCACCACACGCCGAATCCTCTCTTCGCTCCAGAAGGAGGGGGAACTCCATTTCGAATATCTCGGCCACGGCACCCAAATGGTTGCTTTCGCAAGCTCCGACGGACAGTATGTGCTCAAGTGTTTCTTGAGCCGAGTGATCGACGCTCCTAAGAAAGGGGGAGTGCGCCCCTTGCTGCGTCTGTTTCCCTCTTACCTGGAAAAAGAGGAGAAGAGAGTCCTCGCGAGTAGAGCTCGAAAACTGGAGCAAGTATTAGGCGCCTATGCCCTCTCGTTTAGAGAGCTGAAAGAAGAAACAGGGCTCATCTCGCTCCACCTGCACCCCACCCAGAATTTATTTCCCAAGTGCACGGTACGCGACCGCTATGGGAAAGCGCATGAGATCGACCTCGATCGAACGGCATTTATTCTACAGAAAAGGGCCGAGTTGATGTCGGACCGCTTTGCCCGCATGACGACGGAGGAGGAGTGTGAGCAAGCAGTGGGAGCGATGCACCAGCTCTTTGAGACATTGATCCGGAAAGGGGTTTCCGACTTCAACAATCGCTTTAAGGTTGCCAATTACGGGTTTATAGGGGACCGCCCTGTGATGATCGATACAGGGCGGACTAGCTACTCTCCTGAGGCCTGGCAAAATCCCGAGCCAGAGATTCAGAGGATGAAGCAGTTTCTTGCCTCTTGGTTAGAGAAAGAAGCGAAAGGTTAAGAAAGCTCCCCACTGGTTCAGGTCTCTGTCGGGCAGACCTAAGGCGGTGGAGGCTCCGATCGGCAAAAATCTGTAATAGGGAGCCAATTCTAACCAGTAGTTCATGGCGTATCTGTAGGCGAAGGGGACTTGTACTGCTACTCCTGTTCTATTATTGAGGGTCCAGGCAGCTCCAGATAAGCTTTCGACTTTGAGATATTGGTTGAACGTCGGGATGCAATCGAGCCTAAATCCCAGCATCCAATCTGGCCAGGTATAGTGAGTTTCGAGACCCACTACCGCGTAGTAAATCGTATACTTGAGGTCGATGGGAGCGATCGATGCATACCCTGTACGATCATCAAAGAGAAAATCAAATCCAAGGCCTGCATAGGGAGTGATCGTCCAATTCTTCAGTGCAGTAACACAGTATCCCGCGACAAATTCTGAATACGACTCTTGAAAGCTCGTTTTATTGACTGAACTCGACAAGGGGCCGATATTGTAATAAGAGCGCGCCTGGCCAAAGAAGGAATCCGGCACTTGATAAGAAACCTTGCCCAGAACGCCGCCGGTACTTCCCGAATAGGTCGGTGGAGTGGAGACTGACATCCAGGTGTAGGTGCCCCCAATGTCAAAAGACCACCCCTGAGGCTTATACAGAGTTGGCTGACATTGAGTGCTGGGCTGAGAGATTTCTTTTTTGGGGGGAGTGGCTCCAAAAACGGCACTTGCCAAACACAGAAATATCGGAAAAACCCGCTTGCTCATTGTAGTCCTGCTTGATTGAGTATTGTTATTGTTTCGTTCCGCTGTAAATTGTAGTATGGTCTCAATCGGTTAATATTGTAAAGCGGTGATGGCAATATGATAACGCTCACTGCGTTAGAAGAATAATCGGTCACGTAAGCGAATTGGCGATTGGGGGATACAGCAATCGCGCTCGGAGAGGACCCAACCTCTATGAGGGGAGCAATGACTGTATTGGTTTGGAGATCGATGATGTTAACGGTCCCTTGGCCAGAGATTAAATCAGTGAAGCCGACACCGCCGTAAACCGTGTTATAATTGGAAACATAGGCAACCGAGCCGTCGGGTGCAATCGCAACACCCGCGGGCTGTACTCCAAGGGCGATTGTATCAACAATGGTGTTGCTGCCGATATTCACAACACTCACTGTGGTGCCCACAGGTGAGAAATTATTGCTCCCAAAATTGGTTACATAGGCGTATTGGCCATTCGGTGTGATTGCAATCGCAAATGGTCCGGAAAATCCGGTAATAGCATTGAGTTGCACCGTATTGTTACTGGTCCTTATGATACTGATTGTTCCAGTGCCCTGGTTCCCATCGACATAGCTCACAACGTAGACATATGCACCATCTGGAGTGATCGCCAGTGCTGCAGGAGCTTGTCCCACCGTAATGGCTGGCCCAACAATCGCATTTGTGTGTAGGTCAACCACTCTCACTGTTATTCCATTCCCACTTCCAACGCCAAGAGGGCCTCCGTAATTATTGACGTAAGCATGATTCCCATCAGGGGTGATTACGAAACCCGAGGGGCCGTCAAAACCGGGAATTGTCCCTGAGACGGTATTGGTGGCCAAATCGATAATGGTTACAGTAGTGCCGTTGCTATTGGTTACATAAGCCTTTGTTCCGGCTGCGTTAATGGTTACTGTATAGGGCTGGTTAAAGCTGCTGTCATGAATCGTTTGTTGGAGAGTGTTAAACGTCAGGTTGAGTACGCTGACAGAGCTTCCATTGGGGACGCCGTCATTGTTATTATTGGCAACGTAAGCGAAGAGATTGTCGGGGGTGACGGCTATTCCTGACGGAGTATCTCCCACCCCGATCGTGGCGACCACTGTATTGGGCTCAGTAGCGCATGCAAGCATCGACCATAAAAATACAAATCCTAATCTTTTCATACCTTTCCTTTAGAGCTTTTCCCCGGAAATATTCGAGGTCCTAATAAATTGATGCAAAGTCCCGCGATGACGAACAAGGCTGCGAATATCTTCCACGATTGGAGCGGCTCTCCCAGAACCAAAACAGAGCTTAGAATTGCAACAACCGGCACGAGGAGGGTAAATGGAGCTATTTTTCCGATCGGGTGATGATGGAGCAACCAGCTCCAAGTGCCAAAGCCAAATAAGGTGGATAGGTATGTAATATAGAGCACAGCTCCGCTGGATAACCAGCTCAGGTGTTGAACGGTATAAACAACTTTATCATATCCTTCTGTGAAGAGGGAGATTAGAAGGAGAGGGGGCCATGCAATCAGACTCCCCCAAACTACTAATGAGATCATGTTGACTTTTCCAATTTTTTTAGAAATGACATTGCCGACCCCCCAAGATGCAGCAGCGGCAATCACGAGTACAAGGCCTGAAAATGTAACACTGCCGCCCAAGTGCATTGCCACAAGGGCAATCCCTACAAAAGATACGAGAGCTCCCACAATCTGCCAGGGGCGTAATTTTTCTCCGAAAAACACCATCGCTAACAACAGCGTAAAAAACACGTGGAGTTGTAGTAGCAACGAAGCGAGTCCAGGAGTTACGCCGACATCCATTCCTATGAAAAGGAGCGAAAATTGTAGGGCAAACATGAAAAGGCCATACCACATCACCATCCTGAATGGAGCTGTAGGTCGCTTGATGAAGAAAACGGCGGGGATGCTCGTTAGAAAAAATCGTGCAAACCCAAGGAGTAAGGGGGGGATTTCGTCGAGTCCCACTTTAATAACAACGAAATTGAAACCCCAAACCAAAATGACCAGCAGGGCGAGTAGTAGGTGCAGTGACTGCATGATTTCCGGTTGTTGGGGTGTCGCCTTGATATGCCTTGTTTCTAGTATAGAAAAATTTACATTGCATACAAGAAGAAACCCCGGCCCCTTAGAAATTTTCGAGCGAAGTGCACAAAGAGGCAATCCGATCGATTACTTCTTGCTGCTCAGGAGAGATCGGGTCTGTCTGTTGCAAGATCGGATCGATTTGTTGGAGATCTTGGTTGACAGAGAGAGCTGTATTCAGAATGGGCAGCATCGCAAGGAGCTGAGCCATTTTTTGAGTCAGTTCTTCCGTTAGAGCGAGGATCTGTTGCTGATCCTCTTCGGGAGAGAGCACCTCGATTTCTGTAGCCAGGGCTTGGACTTCACTATTCAACTGATCTGCGGTCGCTGTATAGGGAATCAGTTTGTCAGTTAGAAAAGTGGTTCTTCCCTCGGTTGTTTCGAGGTGGTGCTGACGGATGATGTCCAACGATACGTTGGCGACAGCGAGATATGATCGAAAGTTGTGGATGAAAGGCTAAAAGGAGCGTATCCTTCTTGATTTTTCC
>CAIVVG010000101.1 GCA_903909295.1 uncultured Chlamydiae bacterium | reverse complement strand
GGATATTCATTCAGACAGCTATCGCGACTTCAAAATCACCAAACGCCTGGAATTGAGCGAGTTAAAAAGCACGCTTTACGAACTCGTCCACGGCCCAAGCGGGGCTCGAGTCATTCACATCGCTGCGGAAGATCCGGAAAACCTCTTTTGCCTTTCGTTCCAAACGATCCCGAGCAGCTCGAACGGGGTGGCCCATATTTTGGAGCATACGGTTCTTTGCGGCTCGCAAAAATTCCCGGTCAAGGACCCTTTCTTCGCGATGACGCGCCGCAGTTTAAATACCTACATGAATGCTCTGACAGGCCAAGACTTTACCTGTTATCCAGCCAGTTCTCAGGTCAAAAAGGACTTCTATAATCTCCTTGAGGTCTATTTAGATGCGGCCTTCCACCCGGAGTTGAAGAGGACCAGCTTTCTTCAAGAGGGAACGAGGATTGAGCTGGCGGATGGCAAACTGCAGTTTCAGGGGATCGTCTACAATGAGATGAAGGGGGCCATGACGAGCGATGAGTCGCGGCTGTGGCAAGCGATCAGCTCTCGGTTGGTGCCTGACTTGACCTACGCGCATAACTCCGGCGGCGACCCGAAAGAGATCCCCAACCTCTCCTATGAGGAATTGGTCGAGTTCCACACCCATTTCTACCACCCCTCTCGATGCCTCTTTTTCTTTTATGGGGATATCCCTTTGAGCGAGCACCTCGACTTCATCGCAGACAAGGCGTTGAAAGGGGTGGCCAAGATGCCTCTTCTTCCGCCGTTGCCGAAGCAGAGGCGATTTTCGAAGCCCGTGTTTGCAAGGGATACTTACCCGATTGCTCCAGGGGAATCTTCCGAGAAAAAAACTCAGGTGGCCTTTGCCTGGCTCACCGCCCCCATTACCGAGCAAGCCGAGCTTTTGGCGTTATCACTTCTCGATGGATTGCTCGCTGACAATGACGCCTCCCCCTTGAAAAAAGCGCTCCTCACATCGGGACTCTGTGCGCAAGTGGATACTTCCTTGGATGCGGAGCTCAGCGAAGTGCCTTGGGGCATCGTCTGTAAAGGGTGTGAAGAAACAGGGGCCGATGAGATCCAAAAACTGATCTTCCAGACGTTGAAAGAGATCCGCTTTTCTCCAGAAGAGATCAATGCGGCGCTCCACCAACTCGAGTTCGAGCGGCTCGAGATCAATGCCGATGGGGGCCCCTTTGGTTTGAGTCTCTTTTTCCGCGCCGCGCTCTTAAAACAGCACGGAAGCGAGCCAGAAAATGGGCTTTTGATCCACAGTTTATTTGCGGTGCTGCGGGCTCGATTGAAGGACCCCTTTTATCTATCTTCGCTCCTTGAAAAATACCTCATTGGCAACCCCCACTTTGTCAGACTGACTTTTGTCCCAGATCCAGAATTGGCCCAAAGGGAAGAGGCGGCAGAGACAGAGAGGCTGGCTGCGATTTACAAGACGTTGACTGAGGAAGATCTCGATGCTTTAAGAAAGCAATCTCAGGAGCTGGCCGCGTATCAAGACGCAGTCGAGCATCAGTCTCTTGACTGTTTACCCAAAGTGACTTTGCGCGATGTCCCTGCACATGCACGTGATTTTCAACTCGTAGAGACTGGGAAACACATTTTTCAACACGAGTGTTTCACCAATAAGATCACCTACGCCGACCTCGTTTTTGACCTCCCCCATCTGACGGAAGAAGAACTCCCCTTGTTGGCTCTTTTTGTCAGACTCCTGCCCGATGTGGGATGTGGAGGGAGAAGTTATGAAGAGAATTTGGCCTATCAACAGGCCTACACCGGAAGTTTTGATGCGACCATTGCCCTTCACGTCACCCAAGATCCGAATGTGTGCAAACCCTCCTTTGGACTGCGCGGGAAAGCGCTCGACTTCAACCGAGACCGCCTCTTTAGTCTCTTTATCGATACGGTAAATGGAGTCGATCTCTCCGACCACAAACGGATCGAAGAGTGGCTCAAACAACATGGAACGACTCTGCAAAACCGCCTCCCCAGCCGCGCCCTCAATTATGCGATCCAAACGGCGCTCAGCGGCTTTTCTAGCGCCTCGTTTGTCTACAACCAATGGAACGGCCTCCCCTATTACCAAGCGGCGATGAAGTGGATCAGCCAAGGAGCGGGAGCGCTGACCCAACGCTTAGATAAACTGCAGAAAAAGGTGCTCGGATTCAAAACCCCCGATCTCGTATTGTCGGGAGAGCCTTTGCCCCTGCCCAAATGGAACCTCCCCTCTCATGACGGCGCCGCCTGGAAAGGAGACTACCATCACCCCGCAGTCGAATCCCAAGTCAGATTGATCTCATCGCCCGTCGCATTTACCTCATCGGGGTTCCGAACGATCTCTTACAGCCACCCCGACTCCCCTCTTCTCTTGCTCTGCACAGAGCTGCTCGACAACCTCGTCTTGCACAAAGAGATCCGAGAGAAGGGAGGCGCTTATGGAGGGGGCGCATCGTACTCGCCCAGCACCGGCAATTTTCACTTCTTCTCTTACCGAGATCCCCACCTGGCCAAAACGCTCCCCCTGTTCTCTAAATCGCTAGAGACAATCGCACTAGGGCGCTTTACCGAACAAGAGCTCGAAGAGGCCAAGCTGGGCGTTATTCAATCGCTCGACTCTCCTGTGCCGCCCGGCTCGCGCGGGATGGTCTCTTATGCATGGAAGAGAGCGGGGAGGACGAGAGAAGAGCGAGAAGCCTTTCGCCGCAGCATCCTCGCTGCGACCCGTTCAGAGGTCGTGCGCGCACTCGAAGAGCATCTTCTGGCGAAACCCATGGTCACCGTTTCCCTCCTCGGCAAAGAGCTCTACGACAAAGAGAAAAAAAAGCTGAAGACCCCTTTACAGCTGTTGGAAATTTGATTATACTGTCTATTCAAGTTTGGAGGCATTTATGTATCGAATTCTTCTTGCACTGACTCTCACTGTTTCTGGCTTTGCGGCGCAAGGCGTTGACCTGCTCAGAGAGATTTCAAATACCTTTTCCGAAGTGGGCGACCTGGCCATGCCAGCTACCGTCTCTATCAAGGCACAAGTCCCCGCGCAGCAACAGTTCTTGAACCCCTTTGACATGTTTGGCTTTGGGCCTCAGTTCGGGCTTCCTCAATTCGGGATCCCCCAACAGCCGGCCCCTTCACAAACATCGGGGGGCTCTGGTTTTCTCATCAGCGAAGATGGGTACCTCGTCACGAACAACCACGTCATCAAGGATGCCACTCAAGTGATAGTCACTTTGTACGATGGGCGCGAGTATACGGCGACTGTGAAGGGCGCTGACCCGAGCAGCGATTTGGCTGTGTTGAAAATTGAAGAAAAGGGGCTCCCCTTCCTCACCTTCGGAGACTCCGATGCTCTCCGCGCCGGCGAGTGGGTCATTGCGATTGGAAATCCTTTTGGCCTTGACGCGACCCTCACAGTGGGTGTCGTGAGCGCAAAGAAAAGACAAGATTTAGGGATTGCTTCCTACGAAGATTACATCCAGACCGATGCAGCGATCAATCCCGGCAACTCAGGCGGTCCGCTCCTCAACCTCAGCGGCGAGGTGGTCGGCGTCAATTCCGCGATCTTTACTCGCAGTGGTGGCTATATGGGAATCGGTCTTTCGATCTCCAGCCACCTCGCTCAAAACGTCATCGATCAAATTTTAGCGAACGGGCAGGTCAAACGGGCTTATCTCGGCATCATTCCGCAGTCGCTCGATAAAGAGCTCAACGATGCCCTCGGCGGCGATGCCCAAGACGGGATTCTGGTTGCAGACCTCCTCAAGGACTCTCCTGGTGCGAAGGGGGGCTTACTTCAAGGGGATGTGATCCTTGAGTACAACGACAAGCCAGCCAAGAACGTAACCAAGTTCCGCAATGACATCGCAATGATGGCCCCAGGTTCGAATATCAAGCTCAAAGTGCTGCGCAATAATAAACCGGTGACATTGAACATTGCGCTCGGCGCCAAGAGCGAACAAGAGGCTTTAACTGCAGAAGTGATCCAGAAATTGGGACTCGAGGTATCGAACCTAACCTCAGAGATTGCGGGTCGTCTGGGCCTTTCCAATGAAGCTACAGGGGTCGTGATCTCCAAAGTGCAACCAGGCTCGCCCACTGCCCTTGCAGGGCTTCAGCCAGGCGCCCTGATCACAGGCGTGGTCCTCTCATTAGACAAGACGAAGCAGGTCCGCAACACGGCCGACTTTGAAGAGGCTCTGAAGGAACTCGGCGAACGAAAGCACATCGTGCTCATCATCCGCCAACAGAACTATCAGAGGTACTACACCCTGAAACTGGGGTAAGAAAGGATTCCAAAGGACAGTAGTCCTTTGGTAGGGGTATGGGGACAAAGTCCCCATCTCTCTTTAGAGAAAAAAGCGGCCCAAGCGGGTGCCCGCAAAGCATCCTCCTTCGGATGTTGCAATTTTTTTCTTCACCCCTGAAAGAAGTTCTTTGCACTTTTCCTTGTCCACTTTCCACTGCCGTCTGAGTGCGGGGAACTGACTGATCTCGTTTTTCATCGACCGGTAGTTCGCCAGCATCGTCTTTAAAGTGGTCTCGCGGTGCTTAACGCCAACATCCAAGCCCCCATCTTCTTCCATTTGACTGAGCACTTCTCGTTGATAGCCCAACTCTGCCACCCAAACACCTTCTGATTGCAGCGCGTCTTGAATCTTACCCAAAGTGGTATTTATTTCTCGGATATCTTCATCGAATTGCTTTCGAAAAAGTACAAAGTACTTTACGTCATCCTTAATGTTGTTATAATCGAACAGCATCCCTTTAAGGCTCGCTTGGTGGGATTTATAGGTAGAGGCACGGCGAAATCCCCCCGCCATCACAGTCTGCTTAAACAGGGAGAAAGCGCTTGTCAATCTTCTGACTCCTTCACTAATCGTCGCACTTCGTTCGAACAGATCTTGTGCATGGGGGCTCTCGCCCAACCCCGCCACCACATCCAAACGCTCCCCAAATTTTTCAGAGAGCTCCTGAAATTTTTCGTCAGAGGGCACTTGTACTGTTTCAGCAAATCTCAGGGCCTCTCGCCTTTGCTCATTGGACCGAGTCAACACCTGGCCTAATTTCACAAGATGTTCCAACTCTTCAGAGAACTGGCTCTTCTCCACTCCCAAGCCATTTTCAACCGTCTCAAATCCTACTTGCACCTGCACCCTAAGGTTTTTGATCTTCTCTTCATTAGTCAAAAAACTCTGTTGTTCATTAAAGTAGGCTTCCATGTCGCCCTTTTTCTGCAACAACCCAGCCGCCCTTTGTAGCTCAGCTTGGAGTGGCCTCAACTCCCCTGACTGCGTCCGGACTACTTGATTATTCTCCGCATACAACCTGGCTAGTTTTGTAATGCTACCCTCGAATGTGAGTTGCAACCTAGAGTTTTTCAGGAGCTCAACTTTCCTATGTACGGAAAGTTTAGGTAACTGGCTCTTTTGTTTTTCAATTTTTCCATAGATTCTTTGAACAAACTCCACCTGGCCTCTCAAAGAAAACAGCCCGGAGCTCTCCCCTCGTCTCGGAAAAACCGCCCCAATCACCTTGCTGACGCATGCACCACATGAGAACGCCATATTAAATCGCCTTATTTTTATTATTTTTATCTACTAATTATAATAGAATAACAAAAACAAATCAACTCAATAAAAACATCATAAATAACTAAAGTTTAGGTTCGTCACTCATCTGAGTGATGAGGCGGAGGATGCGGTCAAGCTCGACCTGTGCTTCGAAGGCGGCG
>CAIVVG010000100.1 GCA_903909295.1 uncultured Chlamydiae bacterium | reverse complement strand
AGCGAATTCATGAACTTTTGTCCGAAATGCCATACGTTTCTGATTGAAGGGGGAGTTCAAACCCATGTTTGCCTGACATGCCGTGTAATACAGGTCATCAAAAACGGTCTCCGATAAAACGTTTTCATCATCGATGAGATACGGAACTTCATTGAGAGGTTGCCCATGAAGAGAGTCAACAAGAACGTTCTTGTCCAGGTCATCAAGAGCACCTCTTAACCGACCTACAAGATTCTCCTCTGAAGCGCTCTCAATACCTATTCCATCGAATGCGTTTAAAGCCCAAACTTTAATCTTTTGGGAGAGAGGATCTGTCCAATCACCATAGCGCTCCAGAATTCCGATCAATGCGTCCGTATTTCCGCATACTCGGTAAGGCTCCTCCCGAGGCGCTGGCGCAGCCACTGTTTCTGTGATCGTGATCGAATTCATACCCCTCCCAACCTTCGCAACCTGTTTTGCAAATCAGAAATTTCCCACGTTTGATTCTGATCCACGCCTTTACACTCTGCTAGCCGCAATTCAAAATCCGGCGCCTGAGCCCTTCGACTCTCCAATCCCGCCTGCATAAACTGCTCAGCTGTTGACATAACAGTTTGCAACTGCTGTATATTTTCTTCCAGACGAGCCCGGTGTTCTTCTTCCGTTCTTTTCCTATCGGCCTCGATCGATCTAGCCGCCTCACGCCAACTCGCCGCTTCTTCTTGCCAGCGGGTTGCGTTCGCCTGAGAGTTTACCTGACGGAGGCGCTCAGAATGCAATGCCTCTGCGTCTTTAACCCTCGACAAGTAAATATTGTGCTTAATGGATGCCAGGCTGGGGTCCGTCACAGAGAGGATAGAGCCACTTGATCTCGACCCGTCTTCCGGGCAAATAACCCGCGCCCACTTGATGACAGAGCAGGCCAATCTATGAACTCGCGTGCTGCTTTCTGCAACCGGGCACGTCTCGTTCGCTAAAGTAGCAACAGTTCGCCAATCTTCTAAAACGCGGTCAGAGGTAGCCAGTCCTGGTCCCACAATCTGCGCATCATCACGTAGCGGCCCACAATCCAACGGATCAAACAAAATCTTTTGACAAAGAAACTTAACACGTCTTGTCAAATAGTCTATAGCCTCTTGGCGATCACCAGGTAGCGAGGCAATCGTGTCTTTAGCCCACTCACGGATCTTTTGCGAAAGATCGTCATCCGTCCAGCCAGCATGCTCCTCTAAAATTTTTCCTAAACGCTCCATCTCCTCTGACGGATCCAAACGCATGCGCAACCTCAAGTAAAGGGCAGGCGCTTTAGTTCCCGTTTCAGTGATTGTAACCGTTGAATTCATGATAAATTATTTCAATTTGATTAATTCAGCCAGATCATTATAATACTCTTCGAAAATAAGTCAAACACAAGGAAATACTATGTCAGCGCTAGGCGCTCTTGATCCGCAGCAACAACTACAACAACTTGCTCGAGCCATGGCTCTGCAAAACACCGCACGCGCGGAACAGGCGGAAAGAACCTTGACGGCAAGCGGGGTAGCAACCCAAGCTGCGGATGAAGCTATCGCAGCCCGAGATGCGATGATTGCCCAGCTACAAGCCCAGCTGGAAGAAACTCGATCCTCTCTCCAGGACAGAATTACGGTCCTCGAGCGAACTAGCGCAATACAGCAGGCTCAGATCACTGAACTGGAAACCTGGAAGGCCACACAAACCAAAATAGCCGCACTAGAGTTGCTAGAAGCAGCAGACACTTGCAAAATGCAAAGATTTTTAGGTGAATTTACGAGGGCCAACAAAGATATAGCGCGCCATACGTATCCTACTCATATTGATCAGTTTCTCAAAGATCCTAACCCTTGTTGTAATCAAGTCCCTGTCCAGATACAGGCATTGCAAACACTGATCCATGAACGATGTGCAAGGCCGATTGATTCAGTGCTCGATGTGCCGTTGCAAAACGCTGATACCGAAAAATTGAGATTAGTTGGAGCAACCGTAATGCGCGCCGTGAACACTCACTACCCTAATACTCACTTCTATGGCCCTTCAAGCGTTGCTATCAGGAAACTATTTGTCAGACTCCAAGAAGAAATTCTAACCCCTCTGATCAATGAAAGAAATGCAAGGGTGAGGTGAATTTATGTCTACCTCAGCAACAGCTTCCGCTACAAGTCAGCTAGGACAACTCGCCGCCGCAATGGCTCAACAAAGTTCGGCTCGGGCAGAGCAAGCGACAAGAACCTTTGAGGCGCAACAAGCCGCAAATGAAGCCGCTGAAGCAAGGATTACTGCGCTGAGCGCCATAATCACTCAACTACAAGCTCAATTCGCGCAGTATAAATCTGACACAGATGCTGAGATCGCGACCTTGAAGAGAACTGTGGCAACACAGGCTACACTCATCGATCAACTGACACCAATCAGAGGTCAATTAGACGCGCATTTACACGCTTACAGAGAACACACCCATGGGTTTGATCGCCCTACTGGCGTGTCCTATACCGTCCCAGCTGGTCAGTATGTGCCAGCGCCTTATACTCTGCGTGCTCCTGAGCGTAACCCTGGGTACGACCGTATAACCACAACTATTCAAACCACCCCAAGTAAGACTACAGGTCCAAACTAAATTTTTGCTTGAAAACAAGGCGATTTTTCCTAAAAGCCGGTGACAGCATCCACGTCCATTCTTTTTTTAAAAAAATCCTCATTGACCCTCACGCATACGTGATTCCTTATTATGTGGCCATCCTTTAAAATCAAAGGGATATTAGAGGAGAAAAAATCGATGGCATACACAGTAAAAAAGTTAAGCGAGCTCTCGGGGGTGACAGTTAGAACGCTCCACTTCTACGAGGAAATCGCCCTTCTCAAGCCGGCGTACTACGGATCCAATGGATACCGGTACTATGAGGAGAAGCAGCTTTTGCAGCTCCAACAGATCCTTTTCTTCAAGCAGCTGGGATTTTCCTTGAAGCAGATCCAGAAAGTGGTAGGGAAAAGCGATTTTGACCAACTCGCTGCCCTCCACTCCCACAGGAACTCTTTGAGTAAGAAATGGGAAAAAATTGGAGTCTTACTGAAAACCATCGATAAGACGATCAAACACTTAACAGGGAAAAAGAAAATGAAAGACAAAGAGATGTTCGATGGTTTTAATATCACATTGGTGAAAGCAAAAGAGGGTACGCCCTACTTTGCAGCCGAAAAGCTCGTCGTCCAAAGCGTGAAAAATCCAACTAAAAACGCTCAAGACGTCGAAAAACGAGGAAAGGCCTACTACGATAACATCATAAACACGGCCCATGCCCTCTTCAGAGAACTGGTGCGGTGCATCGAAAAAGGACTAGATCCTGCAGCAGATGAAGTGCAAAGGATCATTCAAAGGCACCACACCTTCACAGGGCAAACACATTCTGCGACAAAGGAGGTATACAAAGCCATGTCTCAATTGTACGCGCAGCACCCAGAGTTCCGAAAACAGCTGGATCCGTTCCACCCCACCCTAGCCACCTTCATGGCAGAAGCGATGGGGATATTCGCTGATCGGCAACTGTCCTAGTCCCAACCAACCTCTCCCTTCAGGAGTGAAGGGAGATTTCAATTTACGCCAATTTTTCCAAAACAAAGCCAAATTTCAACCCTGCGCCTCCCAAATCTTACCTCTAAAACACCCTTTGTAACTTCTTGAGCAAGAAGAGATTTTGAAAAATGGACTTCTGCATAGAGCGCTCGTATTTCAAAATCTTATCTGTACTGTCTTCTTGGGGGATCATCCCGAGTAGGCTGTTGAGCCTATCGCCCTCGATATTTTCAAGCCGTTTTCGTTGTAACTCGACGATTTCATCTTCGATCTGTTGCCTTTGCTTAACATAGAGCTCAAGAAGCTTTGCAGAAATTTCCTTTTTTGAAGAATACCCATTCTGCCCGAGAACCTCCTTCAACTTGGCAAAATTACTGGGGCCATACAGTAATTTATCCTTCTCGGCATAAGGGATGCTGTCTATGGATCTGAGAATGAGATAGAAGTCCTCTAAGATATCACTTGCGATATCTTCCCCTTCCCACGTTGGCTGATCAAAACTTACCTCTCCCCTTTTGAGGCATTTCTCGTAGGAAGAGAGCCATTCGAGATATTCCTTTTTCCCCTCTATTTCTGCATCAATTTCTTGGTTGGTTTTTCTTGGGTGGGAGTAGAAATCATTGAAGATCTCCTCTAGGAATTTTCCAATGCTGCCTGCTTCAAATCGCACCACCCGCCGCAGCCTCCAAAAATCGATTGCGATTTTTTCAACGAGCAAGCTTTCCATTTGATTCTGCGGAGAGAGGCAACCTATCAGATTGGTTAACATTTCCAAGTATTCGCCCTCGTCTTCTTTACCGAGGTGAGAGGAGACGATCAAATCCTTGGTAAAGATGCCGTGCTTCACAGCATTTGAGGAGATGATTGCCTTACCTTTTTCTGTTTTTGGCCCTGTGGACTGTAGGGCATTCAATCGGTTTGCGTTCAATTGTTTTTCAGTGGTCATTTTTGAGTCCTTTTTCCCATTTCCGATTTCTTCTTTTACTATAGGAATCGGAAATTCGGAATTCCGTTGGTGTTTCATATAAGCCCTTGTTCTTTAGCTTTTTTCTTTCTTGTCTCAACCTTTGACTTGGTGAGTCCGGTTTTTTTGCTAATCTGGTCGATGGTCAACCCTTCTTTGCAGGCTTGCGCCACCGCTTCGACCTCCGAATCGACTTCCGGTCTTTGTATCTCCCATTTCCAGAGGCCATCATCCTGGACTTGAAGGCGAACTTGAAAATCAGCAGCGCCCTCGCCAGCAAAATTGCGGGTCTTCTCGAAAATGACCTCAAAAGCAGCTCCATCTTCTGCAGAATGCCCTTGTAGAGGCTTTAAATTGATCGTTACATCGAGAGTATCTTCTTTTTTACTGGTCCCCCTTTGCTGCCCGGCCTTGCCTGCATGATGGACAAAGAGGATTGATTTGCCTCTTTTTCTTAGGCTTAAGCCCCAATCTTGAATGGGCTGCCAGCTCTCCGCGTCGTTCTCATCACCGCTGCGAAAAAGGGTTGAGATGTTGTCGATAATGATCAAATCACAATCGACGATGAGCGGTTCGATAGCCTCTCTTCCTTCTTTGGAAGAAAGATCGGGCATTGGACCCTCTTGCAGGTCAGGTGTCACCAGGCGAAGGTAAGTAGGATCAGGCAGCTTCAGATCCTCGCCCACTGAAATGCGCTTCAATCTCTCCTGCATGGCAAACGCCGGCATCTCGCCATCTATGTAAATAACCTTTCGCGGCTTGGGGGCTTGCCATTTCAAAAAAACGCCTCCAGTGGCTACCGCATAAGCAATTCCTAGAGCGACGTGAGTTTTGCCCACCCCTCGTTTAGCATAGAGCAGCCCCAGTCCTTGCGAAGGCAAAAAAGGTGAAAGAATCATCTCCCTCTCGGGTAATTCCATCTGGAGAAATTCATCGAGAGTAACAGCGCGAATCCTAGTTGTCGGTTCCACAGATCCGTAATCAGGCGTTTTCTCAGTGAATTCAATGAGCTCCTCGGTCGTATGCCCCCGCAACAACCAATCGCTGACATCGGGTCCATGAGATTTTTGAAATTCGAGGTCGGGGAGATCGACGACGCGGAGTCGTTTCACCTTATTGACAAGATGCTTGCAAAGAAGCTCTTTTCGCTTCAGCCCCGTCTCATCCATGTCGTAGAGGATGACTACGTCGGCATCTTTGAGGAATTCGGTGAATTCATCGAGCCATTTGAGGGACTCTGAAGAAGTCGTTGCAACAAGACCGAGAGAATGGAGATTATCGGCATCTTTCTCTCCTTCGACAAGATAAATCCTTTTTCCTTCGGCGATCGCCTTTAATATCTCTGGCAACCGATAAAGGACTCTTCGGCATCCTCGAGTATGAGGGACGATTTGGCCATTCGAATCAGAATGCTCAAAATGGAAGGTTTTGTCTTTCCCATTCGGACCAGGCTCGGTGCGAATTTTTCGATAAAGCTCTTTTCCTGTTTCATCCCTGTATGCATAGATCGTCGTTCGATACTGCTTTTCCTTGGGTGGAAAATCGGACTCGAAGAGATCCGAAACCTCCAGGCCAAGCGCATGACAGATGGCATCGACCGGACATCCAGCAAAGCAGTGGAGTAAGATCTTTCCATCGTTCCCTTCGCGAATTGACAAGCTTGGATTCTCATCATCATGCGCCGGGCAGCAGGCTGAATAACCGGCGCCTGATTTTTTAGAGGGCTTGCCTGTCGTCGATGCAACAGACGTTAAGAATGATTGGAAATCCATCTTAGACCTTCCCGGAGGTTTGGCTCTCGATCCATTGGTCGAACAGATCAATTCGGAACATCAGCCGTTTCCCCACTTTGCGGACAGCTCCTTCCAAGCCGTTACGGTGACGATAAAGAAGCAGATGGCGTATTTGTCCGATTGTGAATGGATAGCGGCCACTTGCTACTAACTGTTTTGGCGTTTGATAAAGTCCATTGGACATGAGTCCTCCTCAATATAATGACTATGTGCCTAATTGTAAGGGATTTTACGAGAGGAGGATGGAGAACTGTATTTTTTTACATAGAGGGAATATTTTTAATCAGCACCTTGACACAGTATTTATTCTTCGCGCTTTTCTCCTTTTTTGGGACGCCCCTTTTTGCGCTTTTCTAAAGTGGCAAGCCAAGAATTTTTGATCGTTCTTTTGATATAATGACCTCCGTACGCTCTGATTTGACGGAGGACATTTTGCATATATGGGTCGTCATAAATTTCATCTCGACTTAATCGATATTCATATTTGTTCATCAAGCGTCTTGCAGCTTTTAAATACAGGGCTTTGTGGTAAGCCAAACTAGATTTTGGCTTCGTATGCAGCGGAGAGTTTTCCGCAGTAAATTCCAAATAAATCTCAAGAAGGGTGAGCGGTAAAGCATCCACAAAGCGTTGCTTCATGGGTAAGCCTTTCATAGCCGCCCACTTCATATAACGCCAAGCTGACATCGTATATTTTTCTTTATCGACAAGATGCTCCCCTTCTCGACCGTCTATCAAATCATCAAGAAATTTTATGTAAATTTTATTGGCCTGAAGCGCTCTTTCAAGATTTTTTGGATTGAGATATTTCTCATCCTTAGCAAAGACCCCTTGAGACACCTCAGGAATGGTTCCAGCCATCAAGCACGTAAATTCCTCAAGAGACCACCACTCCTCCTTGAAATACGCCTTATATCGATCGTCTTCTGTTGGATATAAAATACGCTGAAATCGTTCCGCCAAGGGTAGTGATGAGGGAGCTTGATCTATCATTTTTCCTCCAACCGCTGACGGGCATTCTCGATTGCTTGGTGAAATTTTCGACGAAGGACTTCTTTGGAAGGCAACGCCGTAAGATATTCGGCAACATGGATACCCGCTTTGCCTAATTCTAATAGCTCAACTCTTTCTTGTTGCGCTCCTGTACATAAAATCAGCCCGATTGGAGGCTCTTCCCCTAGGCGCCGTTCATGTTTATCGAGCCAGCGCAAATAGAGCTCCATCTGACCTTTGTATTCGGCACGAAAATCATCCAATTTGAGCTCGATGGCGACCAGGCGCTTGAGGTCGCGATGGTAGAAGAGAAGATCGATGTGGAAGTCTTCTTGATCAATTACAATACACTTTTGGCGAGCGAGAAAAGAAAAGCCAGACCCCAGTTCCAGGAGGAACTGCTCGATTTCTCGCATGATGGCATCCTCTAGGTCTTTTTCAACATATCGATCTCTCAAATTCAAAAACCCGAGAAAATAAGGATCGCGAAAAACGAGATCGGGAGAGAGCCGATCTTCTTTTCGGAGTCTTTCGATCTCGTATTCGACAAGAGACTCTGGTTTTCTGGACAGGGCTGTGCGTTCAAATAACATGGAACCAATTTGTTTACGCAGCGTCCTGACGTTCCAACGCTGCACTCGGCACATCTCCGCATAAAAATCTCGTTTTAAGGCATCTTTGATCGGAATAAGGGCAATGAAATGGGTCCAAGTCAATTGTCGTATCAGCGATACGACAATCTCTTTCTCTGGAAAGATCTGAGCAAACTGAACCATCCTTCTTAAATTTTTTTCTGTAAAAGCATTCCCATACTCTATCGCCAATTGTCGCGACACTGTAGCGACAATTTGATTGCCGTATTCAGCGCGTTGATTATGAAGAACTTCTGTTTGCATACGAGATCCTACATGCCAGTAAAGCATTGCTAGAGTCGAATTGACAGTGAAAGCAACGGACTCCCTGGCTCGGTCAATCATTTGCCGAAGCTCATCGATGCAGCCTTGGGACAAGATTGTCGCATCAGGCTGCGACAATATGGATAGTTCTTGTTTACTCATGGGTACTTCCTTTGAGAATTCTCTCGGATATATGATCGCTAAATTTTTTACTGTTTTTGGCGTCAAGGTTAGAGTAGCGGAGCAGCATGGACAAAGTACGATGCCCCATAGCGCTAGCGAGCTCGACGTTAGATGCTCCTTGGCCAGCGGCAAATGTGGCAAATTGATGACGCAAATCATGGAAATGATAGTCGGTAATACCGGCGCGCTGGACGGCCAGCATCCACCCTTTCTTGATATCGATCCGCCCGAATGCCGTTTTACTAGCAAATACAAGGGGCTTGACTAGATTGCGGCGACTGTAAAGGGCCTTTAATTCGGCGATTACAGGATCGGATAGGGCAACACTGCGCGGGCGGCCGTTTTTTGTTTCTGTGAGGAATGCAATACCTTTTTCGAGGTCGACGTGACGCCATTCAAGCTTGAGAATTTCTCCGCGGCGCGCGCCCGTAGTGAGAGCAAAGAGAACAATGGGATAGAGGAGGGATGATTTACTTTGTTTACAAGCATCAAGGAGACGACTGATTTCTTCGTCATTGAGAATGCGGTCGCGCCCTGAACTTTCTTTCAACTTAGATAGTGTACGACAAGGATTCTCAGCGATCCAGCGAAGTTTTCTGACAGCATAGCCGAAAGTGGCAGAAAGAACAGCAGTATAGCGGTTGATAGTAGAAGGGCTGCGTTTGGAGCCGTCAGGAAGCGATGGACCGACGAAGATTTTGCGCTCTTCGACAACGAGTTCGGGGGTGATGTGGATGAGAGAATAGGCACCGAGCCGCTGTTTCCAGTAGTCGAATTGCGAGCGGCAGTTTTTGAAAGAACGTTGATGGTCGAAAACACCATCTCCCTCCATGCGGTGCAGTAGGTCAGCATAGGTGTGGTGTTTGTTATGAGCAGCAAAGTTGAATTGACCAAGCTTGATGCGCCGCTCTGTTTCCTTCGCCCAATCGTCTGCTTCTTGTTTGCGATCGAACGTTTCGCAAACGGTGGGATAGCCTTTCATTCGGATGACGGCGCGCCAACCGCCTTCTTTGCGTTTGTAGACAGATGCCATGCTTTTTCCTCTTTAGTTTAAGGGTTGAAGCGATTGGCATGTGTGCTGGTTAAATGTTTTCTTCGTTGCACCATTCTTGCACCATTTGACTAAAATCATAGACTCAAACTTTATTTGAGTCTAGCTGATTGTTACCGAAGTGCAATGAATTGAACGGGATAAAGAATTGAGACTTGATGGATTCGAACCATCGACCCTCTCATTAAAAGTGAGATGCTCTACCACTGAGCTAAAGTCTCGAAGTTGACCCCAAGGGGATTCGAACCCCTGTTCGCAGAATGAAAATCTGATGTCCTAGACCGGGCTAGACGATGGGGCCGTTTGCTAAAAACAGCTATCAAAAACGTGTTCCATTCTACTGAATGAGCCCTATTTTGCGCAAGCTTAAACAGTTAAAATCTCTTTCTCCTTCTCTATGCAGGCGGCGTCTATGTCTTTGCAAAATTTATCCGTGAGGTCTTGGATCATTTTTTCGCTGCGTTTGACTTGGTCCTCTGGGATCAGTCCGTCTGCTTTCTGCTTGCGCACTTGGTCGTTGAACTTGCGGCGGACATCGCGAAGGGAAATTTTTGACTTCTCTCCAAGGTCTTTGCACTGTTTGGCCATTTGCTTGCGGATGGCTTCATCCATCGGGGGGATCGGGATACGGATCACTTTGCCGTCGACCATGGGGTTTACACCGAGATTGGCGGCTTCTATGGCCTTGGCGATTTGGTTGATCGTGGAGTGGTCAAAGGGGGTCACTATGATCTGGCGGGCTTCAGGGACGTTGATGTTGGCCATCCCTTTCAGGGGCATGTGGGATCCGTACATCTCTACGTGTACTTTATCGAGGATCGAGGCGTTGGCACGGCCTGTGCGGAGGGCTTTGAGTTCCTGCTTGAGGTGGTCGAGAGCAGCTTGCATCGCTGCTTTCACTTGGGGCTCTATGTTCATGCGTTAGTCTCCTTCAACGAGCGTTCCTACTGCTTCTCCGCAGATGGCAGCTTTTAACATTTGCATCTGCACGACACGGATGGGCATCTTTCTTTCTAGACAGAGGGCGATCGCGGCTAGATCCATCACTTGGAGCTGCTTGGCGAGGACGTCTGTGTAGGTGAGGTGGTCAAACTTCACAGCTCCAGAGTATTTCAAAGGATCTTTGTTGTAAATTCCATCTACCTTCGTGGCCTTAATGAGTACGTCGGCGTCGATCTCTAGGGCTCGGAGGGCTGCTGCTGAATCGGTGGTAAAATAGGGGTTGCCAGTGCCTCCTGCAAAAATAAGGACGTTGCCTTGGGTGAGGTGGTGGAGGGCTTTCGTTTGGTCGTAAGGGTCGACAAAGGAGGGGATGGCGCTGAGGATGTGGCTGGGGCAGGAGACTTTTTCAAAGGCTTGGTGAAGGGCCATGGCGTTCATGAGGGTGGCGAGCATCCCCATTTGGTCTGCAGGAACGCGGGGCATGTCGAGCTTACTGCCGCGAAAAAGGTTGCCGCCGCCAATGACGATGGCTACTTGAACGCCTAGGGAGGCTATTTCTTGGACTGTGGTTGCGATATGATGACAAGAGAGCGGGTCTATCCCAAACGGCTGGGAGGGGCCCAGGAGAGCCTCCCCAGAAAGTTTTAGCAGAACCCGCCGGTAGATCATTGTCCCACTTTCCAGCGCCAGAAGCAACGGATAGAGAGAGGTTTTCCTATCTGTCTCGCGTGGGCTTCTAGGTACTGACCCACCGTGAGGGCGTTATCTTTGACATATTTTTGGCAAATCAGGCAGCTCTGGTCTGCAAAGGCTTTGATTTTGCCTTTGACGATCTGGTCGAGGATGTTAGCGGGCTTGCCTTGTACTTGAGCGCGAGCGATCTCTTCTTCACGAGCAAGAACGTGTGCAGGAATCTCTTCTGGCTTGAGGTAGTCGGGACTTTCTGCAGCGGCATGCATCGCGATCTCTTTCGCAATGGCGTCAGAGTGGGCGTCCCCTTCCACTTCTACCACTACAACGAGTTTACCGCCCATGTGGGAGTAAATGCCGTAAGAGCTGTTGGGGTGGCGGACCAGAAGCTCGAGTCTGCGGAGCTGGATATTTTCTCCGAGGGACTGGATCACGAGGTTGCGGTACTGGTCGATGGTGATCGACTTATCTTTGAAGTAGGGTTGCGCCATAAACTCGGCCAAATTTTTTGGGTTGGTCTCGAGGGCTTGTTTGACGCAATCGTGGACAAAGTGTTTGAAACGGTCGTTTTGCACAACGAAGTCGGTTTCCGCATTGGCTTCGACGAGGACCAGGTGGTGCGCGCCCACGCCTACGAGGATGAGTCCTTCTTTCGTTTCGCGGCCCTCTTTTTTCACTCCAGCAGCCATGCCCGCTTTGCGGAGCACGTCAATCGCTTTTTCCATATCGCCGCCAGAGAGGACGAGCGCTTCTTTGCACTTGCCCATTCCGACGCCTGTTCTTTCGCGCAATTCTTTGATGCTATCTGCTGTGATTTCCGCCATACAGTCTATTCCTCGTCAGTATCATCTTCTTCTTCGTCGTCGTCATCGCTTGGAGGAGCGGTGTCGGCGTCGCCTTTGGAGGCGGGGATATTCATGTCGTTTTTCTGGTCGATGATGGCTTGCATCAGGGAAGACAGAATCACTTTGATGCTCTTGAGAGCGTCATCATTGCAAGCAATGACATAGTCAATTGGATCGGGATCGCAGTTGGTGTCAACGAGCGCCATCACGGGAATGCCCAATGTATTGGCTTCTGCGACTGCAATGTGCTCGCGGCTTGGATCGACGACGATCAGAAGGCCTGGAGGTTTGCGCATCGCGCGGATACCCGCTAAGTTCCGGTTGAGCTTCACTTGCTCTTTGCCGAGGAGGGAGATCTCTTTTTTCTTCAAGCCTTCGCCGCCAGATGCGAGTCGTTTCTCAATGTTCTCGAGAGTTTTAACCGACTTGCGAATGGTGGTGAGGTTGGTCAAAGATCCACCGAGCCAACGCTCGCAAATGTAGAACTCGCCACACTCTTCAGCGCACTCTTTAATCACCGCTTTCGCCTGCTTCTTCGTTCCTACAAAGAGGATCGATTTCCGTTTTGCAACGACTTCTTTGACAACGGGGATCGCTGCGCGGATTTGTTGCATCGTTTTTGCGAGGTCGATGATATAAATTCCGTTGCGGGCCTCAAAGATGAATCGCTTCATCTTGGGATTCCATCGACGGGTCTGGTGCCCAAAGTGAGCTCCTGATTGGAGCAACTGCTTAATGGTCACTCCTGCTTCGTGTTGCTGTGCTGTAGCCAAAGTACTCCTCAAAATATTAAAAGTTAGCGCCTGGACAGAATCGAACTGACACTCGTAGCTTGGAAGGCTACTGTTCTACCATTGAACTACAGGCGCGCATGGCCCCCCTCATTTGCGAAAGGGCATCAAAATGCGAAATAACAGTTTTACCGCAATATTCCATTTTTTCCAAGCGTAAAATGTGATAAGCTGCAAAAAAAAGGGCTTGGCTCCCCTGCACAGGGAAGACTTTCGGCCCAAAAACAGACGGTACTAGGCGTGCGACAGGAAAAACGATGGAAACGAAATAACGATATAACGATAAAAAAAACAACATCGCCGCTTTGCGGCGATGTAAGATCTTTATCGTTATATCGTTATATCGTTTCCATCGTTAATTCTGCTTAAGGAGACGGGTCTGATATGCAAGGATCAAAAGCCTCTCAAACCAACCGGGTACTCCGGGTCATTTTATGCGCTTTTCTGGTGATTGTCCTCAGGATCTGGCATCTGAGCACGGTCCAGCGGGAGGAGAAGCTTTTAGAGGCAAAACGGCCTCAGGAGCGGACTTTATTGCTCAAGGCCGATCGGGGGGTCCTTGTCGATCGATTTGGAATCCCTCTGGCAGAAAATAAAATTTGTTATAACGCGGCGATTTACTACAACCAACTGGCCCAAATCCCCGTCATTGCTTGGCAAAATGGGGTTCGGACAACCCCTCGCAGAGAATATGTTCTAGAGCTCTCGCATGTCTTGGCCAAGGAATTAGGACTCGATCCGCTGACGATTGAGGATGAGATTCATTCGAGGGCGTCCCTATTTCCCCATGTCCCGTATCTGCTTAAATCCAACTTGTCTGAATCGGAACACTACCGGCTTAAAATGCTCGAAAAAGACTGGGTAGGGGTCCATGCGGAGATCGGTTCCGAGCGTTATTATCCCCTTGGCCCTGTGGCCTGCAACGTCATTGGGCGGATGGGGTCCATCAGCTCGAGGGAGTACCGGGCGATTGCAGCGGAGATGGCCGAGTTGCAAGACGTGCGAGAGTGGGGTGAGGATGAGGGGCGGCTGAGCGAGCTGAAAGAAAAAGCCTATACATTGACCGATCTCATAGGGAAAACGGGGGTAGAGGGGCAGTTCGAAGAGGAACTTCGTGGATTTTATGGAAAAAAAACATTTGAGGTGGATCAAAAGGGGCGTTACCTCCGAGAGCTTCCAGGAGGAAGGGAGGCGGTCTCTGGCAAAAAAATCACCCTTTCCATTTCGGCGGAGTTGCAGCAGTTCGCAGAGGAGCTCTTAGCGGAAGATGAAAAACGGCGCCAGAAGCTCTTTTGGATGAAGGGGGGGGCAGTTGT
>CAIVVG010000099.1 GCA_903909295.1 uncultured Chlamydiae bacterium | reverse complement strand
TTACGAAAGCAAATTATTTACTTACAGGGAAAAAAGTACTGGCGGGAATCGCTGGAGGATTGTATGAATCGCGTTGATTTTTTATTTTCTGATGGGCCCCCGCCCACAAAACCTGAGCCAAGAGGACTCCCTGTGGATGTACTGAGCGTTGTCTCGTCATTTGGCGTGGGCAACTTCGACCGTGTAAACACGCATCTTTCTGTTACTGCCATGCAGCAACGGAAACGGGAAGTCGAGAGAGTCGCGAATCTCCCCGCTGCAAAGGCCCTTTTTCCAAGCGTGCCCCCACAAGAACTGGGAGCCAAGCTCGACGAGCTCTTTAAAGCCCTCCCCGAAGGAGCAAAGGCCAAAAGGGAAGCGGAGCAAGAGGTCGGCCACTTAAATAAGCCGTTCAAAGCAGAGACGCTGCTGAACAAAGCAGCGGCCTTGGTTCTGGAAGTAAAACCCGGGGATACCACTGTTGCCGTACACAAAAAGCTGTCCGTTGCCCGAGTCGCATTTCTCGTAGTTGCGGCTGTGCTAGGTGTGCTGATGGGGATAGGTTGTTTCCCAATATTGGCACTACCTGCGTGCAGCTTGTTGATGCTCCTTGCTTTAGGAAGTGATGTATCGGCACGGCAGCCCTTCGGGCAACCAGACGTAGAAAGGGTTTTGGGTAGGCCTCTGGCAGAGGTGCAAAGGCGGCTAAGTCCTACTACACAGCCTGCGCAGCTGGCTGACTAGGTAGAAGGGAAGCGTGAGGACGGGACTGGATTTTTGTGGCGTGGAGCCACAAATCCGGATCCCAAATGGGGATTTTTTCTCCTCCATGAAACTATGTATGGAGCGCAGTTTGCCCGTTGCACCGGCTTTCACTTCGATAGGAACAATGTGGGGACCCACTGGGAGTATGTAGTCGACTTCTGCAGAGCTGTCTTTTTTCTCCCGCTCCCAGAAGTGGAGCTGCATCCGGTCATGGGGATTGGCATAGGCAATGAGTTCCTGCCCCACAAACTGTTCTGCTAAGGCACCTGCATGAATCAGGGTTAAATCTTCCCGGAAAAAGATCAGGGGATCGACTTTGAGAGCCGTCTGCAGCATGCCGATATCGAGGTAGAGCAGTTTCTGCACCTTGGATTTCACTTGTGATTGCAGGGGCATCCCTCCGGCGGAGGTGGCTAAAACAGGATTGAGAAGCCCCGCCCAGCTCAATTGATCCAGGGCTGTTTGTAAATCGCGGGACTTGGCATCTGGATCGATGAAGGAGTATTTAAATCGGAGCCCAACGGATTCGGGGGCTCGGTCGAATAAAATTTGCAGGTAGCGATACTGCGTTTTGGTGGCATATTTAGCCATATCCGCGCGATAGAGATTGATGAGGGTCATCAAATAATTCTGGGCATCTTGTAAGGACTTTGTGGCCTGATATTTTGCAATTGCTCCCGGCATACCCCCAATAAAGAAATAGATCTTTACCTGGTCCATCAACCTCTCATGGACCGCTTGCCCAATCTCCATGCCCCATTCATAGCTGAGAATAAACTGGATCAACTGGTCTTCGTCCATCACTTGGAGGAATTCTAAAAAGGAGAGGGGGCGCATGTAAATGGATTGTACGCGACCTACGGGGAAAGAGATGTTTTTGCCCTCGAGGGAAAACTCAAGGAGCGATCCGGCTGCTATCACATGGAGATCCCCCATCAACTCCTTAAAGTATCTCAGCGATGCAATCGCCTCAGGACAAAGCTGCACTTCATCCAAGAAAAGAAGAGTTGTGCCAGGCCTGATCTGAACCTTCAAAGCCAGTTCGATGTCTCGAATGATTTTTGTGGGGTCCAGATCTCGAAAACAATCCTTTAATGAGGGTTTCAGCTCAAAGTTGATTGTAACGGTCTGTTCAAAGTTTTTCTTACCAAACTTTTCCACAGTGAAGCTCTTCCCTACCTGCCTAGCCCCTCGAATGAGCAGGGGCATGCGGAGGGGCTCTACTTTCCAGCGGTTGAGCTCAGCTTCAATGGACCGTTTCATACCGTTATTGTACCAAATTGGATATTTTACGGGGGGTATTTTATCCAATTTTGGACGAAATACGGGGGCATATTACTTAAGAACCTAACACTCAGGTTATTGAAATTATAGACAAAAAATCCCTGTGAACCGTAAGAGGAGAAGAATCTCTCCCCCAAGGGGGAGAGATTCTTCAATCAAGAGATAGTGCCGGATATAGGTGTCAAAGCGGCACTATCTGGTCAAAATGGGGTAGATAGTACCGGATATATGGGTCAAAGTGGCACTATCCTATTCTTTAGCAGGGCGTCGGCCAAGACGAGGGCGGTCATGGCCTCGACGACGGGGACGGCGCGGAGGGCGATGCAGGGGTCGTGGCGGCCGGTGTGGGGTGTTTGGAAAGAGGTTTTCTCCCCTTTGAGGGTCACTGTCTCTTGGGGCTTTTTGATGCTGGAGGGGGGTTTGAAGGCGACTCGAAAAAAGAGGGGCGCGCCCGTTGAGATCCCACCCAGAGTACCACCCGCGTAGTTGGTTTTGGGGAACACATTCCCCTCTTGATCGACATCAAACGGGTCGTTATGCTCAGAGCCTTTCATGCGGGCCGCCGCAAAGCCGGAGCCGATCTCAAAGCCTTTCGTCGCGGGGATAGAGAGCATGGCCGAGGCGAGGTGAGCTTCCAGTTTCTCGTAAACGGGATCGCCTAAGCCGACTGGAATGTGAGCGACGCAGCCGATGATGCCGCCGATAGAGTCGTTCTCTTGTTGGACTTGTGCAATGCAGGCTGCTATCTGAGCAGAGGTCTTTTCATCGGGACAAAAAACGGGACTTAAGCGCACTTGCGCGCGAAGCGTCCTGAGATCGGTCTGATCTGGAGAGGGCGCAGCGATTCCCCCCACTTCGGCCACAAAGGCGACACAATCGATCTGATAGTGGGCGAGGAGTTTTTTTGCGACTGCGCCTGCGGCGACGCGGGCCACCGTTTCACGGCCTGAGGCTCTCCCCCCGCCGCGATAATCGAAAAGGCCATACTTTTGCAAGTAGGTGAAATTGGCGTGGCCGGGGCGGTAGAGGTTTTTAAGGGTCTCATATTGGCTGGGGTCGGCATCCCGATTGCGGATGAGGAGAGCGATGGGAGCGCCTGTGGTGCGCCCTTCAAACAGACCGGAGAGGAGTTCCACCTGATCTGTTTCGGCGCGGGGAGATGTGTAAGCGCTCTGACCGGGGCGCCTGAATTGGAGCTCTCTGTCAATTTCCTCCACTGTGAGGGGCAATCCTGAAGGGCACCCATCAATGATCACGCCGATCGCGGGGCCGTGCGACTCTCCAAACGTCGTGATCCGAAATAGAGTTCCAAAAGAGTTAGAGGCCATGGGAGAGTTCCTCGAGCACTTCCGCTTCTGTGAGGAGATCGACGCGGATCGCTTGAGCCGGGATCGACTCGTAGAGGGCCTTGCGCTCTTCGTAGAGTGGATCGGTAAAAGGAGCTTGGAGGTAGATCATGCGGCCCATAGTTTGTAGGAGCTCTCTATTTTCTGGCAAGAGAACAGCGCCCCCTCCGAGAGCAATCACTGCATTTTGCACTTCTCGGATCGACTCAATCGCTTGCCGCTCCAACATCCGGAAGGCCGTTTCTCCGAGCGCGTGATAAATTGCGCGGGGGGTGTTCTCTTCGCCCGTGTGCAACGAGACCAAAAGAGCGTCGGTGTCAAAAAAGGGCTTTTGGAGTTTTTCTGCCAAACGCCTCCCAAAATAGGTCTTCCCCACTTTCCGAAAGCCAAATAAAATCAAGTTCACTCTTCTATCCTCGCGTTCGACCGGCATTTTCCTCTTTTACGACATTTTACGACAGATTTAAGCAAAATTTGTCGTAAAAATACTGATCCTCGTACAGGGCCCAAGAAAAAATCTCAGATTTTTTCTCTTATCTGCTATACTCGTCCTTGTATTAGAGGGTATTTGCAATCTGAGGGTTCGTCGAGATTTTGGATTATTTTGGTTAGCTTTAGATTCAAACGTGGGGGACAATATCGACAACAGTATGTGGCCCCCCACGTTTGAATCGAAAAATCGATCAAAATTTTTTTACAGAACACCCTCTTAGGGATGGTATGAACAGAAAAGTTGTCACTGTGATTACAGCGGTTATGAAAGACAGAATAGTCGTCGGAGAGCTGGAGTTTCTTCATGCAAAAAAACACTTTCCCATGCTTCCAGATGACATGTTGCTTGAGTTGATCGAAAGGGTTCTGAAAGACCCAACTAAAATTTTTGAAGAACACCGGCCTCACCAGTACCTTTTATTTTATCGTCTTGACAGCGGCCAGTATCTCGTTGTAGTTATAAAGAAGATCGAGGACGGAAATTATTTTTCCACGATGTACAGTACGGGAGAGGCCATTCGCCCAAAACATAAGAAGTTAAAAGAGGTCAAACTATGAAAAAGGCCGAGGTGTTTTTTCATCCCATGGAGGGGTCTGGCCAGTTGAGTATTTCTTGGAGTGCTGCCATAAAAGGTGCTGCTGTCGAGGCAAAAAAAGGAAACGGCGTCGGCTTTTTTGCTGCAAACGGGGACCTGTTATCGGTCATTTTTGATGATGTGTCAACCCCGGAAGATCACCAGATTCTCGAGTTCAAGAACTATAAAGTCGAAATATCTATAAAAAACGAAGCTGTCAAACATAAAGTGACCCAATTGATTCGTCCAAAGGTTAAGGTTACCAAATCAGCCAGAAAGACGACGCGCCCAACCCGTCGTCCTGGACAAAAAAACATCCGCCGAAAAGCCGGATCAACGATAAGAACGGCGTACTAACGCAGCTGTGCAATTTTTGTCTGCACAGTAGCTAAAAAGCATCCTCAATCTTCGCACCAATGCTTTGAAAATCAGCTACAAACTGGGGGTATGTTTTTGCGATGCACTCTACTCCCTGAATCTCGCTTTCTGAAGAGCTGGCTAGCGCCGCGACGGTCAATGCGAGGGCCAGCCTATGGTCGTGGTAGCTCTGGAGCTGGGCGCCGTGAAGGGGCGCTGGTTCAATCACTAACCCATCAGAGGTCTCCTCAATACGGGCCCCCATTTTAGTGAGCTCCGTGGCCATAGCACGAATCCGGTCTGACTCCTTCTTACGAGCAATGGCGCCGTTATAGAGAACGGTGCGCCCCCTTGCAAAGCATCCAATGACGGCTAAAATGGGGAGGGCGTCGATGCAGTCGTTGACGTCGATGGTGGCGCCCTGCAGTTCACTCTCCTTAAGAAGGGTGAGCTTTTTATCACGGATCTCGAAATGGGCGCCCATGTTTTCTAAAATGGTGAGCAGCTTCTTGTCCCCTTGGCAGTCGTCGATGTCTACGTTCTCGATCGTGAGCTCAGAATTGGTGAGGAGAGCCGCTGCGATGGGAAAGGCGGCCGTACTCCAGTCTCCCGGCACAGTGTAGTCAAAGGGATCGATGTGAGCGCCCCCCTCCATGCGGTAGTGCATATGGTCTTTTGCGCTATAGGGAATCCCCAATCGCCGGAACCAATCGAGCGTGAGATCGACCCACGGCCTTTCTCCCGGATTCTGCACTTCCAATTCAATGGGGCAAGGCCCAAAAGCCCCTGCGATCAACAGCCCCGAAACAGGCTGTGAGTCTTGGCCCTCAATCATCGCCCGCCCGCCAAGAATCGGACCTCGCACAATCAAAGGAGCGTGCCCTCCTCCTCTACTTGCCACGGCAAAAGCCCCCAGTTGCGTGAGCCCGTCAAGCAAAGGCCCCGCGGGGCGGCTCCGCCGGATCGATGCATCTCCTGTCAGCACCGTATACTGAGAAAAGAGCGCCGCCACAGCCCCCACAAACCGGAGCACCTGTCCTGAATTTCCACAATCAATCACTTCTTCAGGAGCGTGTAGGTCGCCGCCCCTCACCTTCAAGCAATCCCCTTTGATCTCCACTATTGCGCCTAGTTGACGAACAGCCTGGATCATCGTGGTCGTATCAGGAGAGATCAAAAACTTCCGTATGTAAGAGACCCCTGGAGCCAACGCAGCAAAGAGGATGGCTCTTAAAGTATGGGATTTGGAAGGGGGAACCCTAAGACTTCCGGACAACTGAGAGGTGCGTACTTTAATGATACGTAGCCTCCATCCAATCGAGTGTTTTTTCCAGTTCCTCTACGGCTACAGGACGACAATAGTGCCCTTCAAAAGGGATCGCGCGCCCAATCTGGTCGATGAGGACAAAGCGGATGTGTCCCTCCGCCCTTTTTTTATCGGTCCCCATGGCAGCGAGAAGGTCTTTGCGGTTGTACTGGGCCGGCAACTGAAACGGCTCGTAGAGGGAATGAATGCGCTTAAAGTCCCCCTTGGAAAGATAGCCTAGACACATACTCAGATGACTTTCAATAACGCAACCCATCGCCACGCAAAGACCGTGGGGCATTTGGTAGTGAGAAATAGTTTCCAAAGCGTGGCCGATCGTGTGGCCAAAGTTGAGGATGCGGCGGAGCCCCTTTTCCTGAGGATCTTGTTCCACGATGGCGATCTTCTGTTGGATAGAGGCTCTGACGAGCTCTTCGAATTCTAGCTCAAAAAAATCAGGCCGAGCGATGAGCCCCATCTTAAAAATCTCAGCGAGGCCGTTGCGCTTTTCCGCCTCGGGCAACGTCTTTAAAAGATCGAGATCTACGACAATTGCTTTGGGCTGGTAAAATGTGCCGAGGAGATTTTTCCCAAATTCCGTATTGATGGCGGTCTTTCCTCCGATCGCCGCGTCGACCATGCCGAGAAGCGTCGTCGGAACTAGAACTAAAGGGACTCCCCGCAAGTAGGTCGACGCCACAAAGCCCACCACATCGGTGGTCGTTCCCCCACCGAGCGCAACCATCGTCGTATCGCGTCCATACCCCCCGCGGAGCAAAAACTGCTCGATAAGGGAGCGCGTCTCAAAGGTCTTCGCCATTTCGCCGCTGGGGATGCAGAGCAAATCGGCCTTGAGCCTCTCAGCTAACTTCTCTGCATAGAGCATTTTTAGAGCGACATCGGCGATCAGCACCGTCCTTTGAGGACAGAGCGAGGGTAAAAGCTCCCCACCCAGAAACTGGCGGCCTATGTACAGCATCACCGAGGCATTGTCCCAAAAGGGCCATTTTCTCCTCTAGAGAATTCTAGAGGGTGTTCTGTAAAAAAATTTTGATCGATTTTTCGGTTCTTTTGAGCCTATTTTCGATGCAAAAGTCGATATTGCCCCCCATATTTGAACTCGAAAAGAGGCCAAAAACTTGATGAAATATTTTCCAGAAAACACCGCTCAAAAAAATCTAGGAAAATCTATGCATATGGACAAACCTAACACCAGCAGAGCAGTAGCGCTGATGATTCGCTTGCCGGGGTTTCACCGGCAAGATCCGAAAGTCTCTATCTCAAGAGCCCTCTAATCAGGGCTATTTGAAAAGTCCCATCTCAGGCACTGATCGGCTATTGCAATAATCAGGGCTGCTCCCACACTCCCTGCAAAAACACCCAAGCCAGAAAGAGCCATCGTAGAATCCGCTTCCTCACGACCTCTGATTAATATATAACCTCCTGTCAATATCCCGACTGTACAGGCATACATACCTCCATTCAGGCATCTTATTATGCGCTGACGAGGGACAGGCCCATCGACAGTCGGACTATAAACGACTTCTATAATCCGCGTATCTGCATTTATTGCCACAAATATCTCCTATATTATATTGGACTTTAATCAGTTATACTGCCGTAATTCAGCGATGTGTGTGTCTGTGACCTAAACCTGTCGAACAATTTTTCGATTTTCGGAGCTCTTCGAAGTACTTTACTATGCCCTTGGCCGCTTTGATTTGGTAAGCAAGTGGCTTTGCTTGCTGTTCCACATCTCTTACCTCTTCTTGGGCCTCTTGGTACTCAACCCTTAAAAGACCACAATCTGTATCTGTAATAGGCTGGACAGACGGAATAAATGGAGTACTTGATTGTGCAACTTTAGAAGCTCCAGGACCCATAGATGAATAAATAGCCATGATGGTCATAGCGCCCACAGCGCCCGCAGCGAGCGGTCCCACATGAGGGGCACAACGATAAGGGTTTGCTAAAACAGGATTATTCATTATTTTTCCCCTCTAGTTTGGTTCAACGCCCGCCATTCTAATACAATGAAAAATTTAAATCAAACCAATCTACCCGAACGAGTGTAATTAAAAGTTATAAACAGGAAGGACAGGAGAGTGTTTGCAAAAACCCTCTCCGAGGGTATTCTGTAAAAAAAATTTTGATCGATTTTTCGGTTCTTTTGAGCCTATTTTCGATTCAAAAATGGGGGGCTATATACTGTTGTCGATATTG
>CAIVVG010000098.1 GCA_903909295.1 uncultured Chlamydiae bacterium | reverse complement strand
GAGAATCGAAGAATGGATATCGAACTGGTTGAAGTTGGTCATAGGGCTGCCATTCTACTCGAAGTCCCCTTAAGGTGCACGAGATTTCGTAACTATTTTCATATGAGCTGCTTAAATCTCGGAAATTTTTCTTGAAATAGAAAATAGCAAAGAAGTATATACAAAGGGATTTTGGGGGAGTTGTATGAAAAGATTTTTTAGCCTAGTTTTTCTTGTCGTAGCCTGCTGTGGTTTCGCGGTTCAGGACATCGTCGGTTTTTGGAGATCCGTCAACGACGATGGAATTACGGATTCGATCTTTGCGATCTATGAATACGAGGGGCTTCGCTATGGCCGGATCATCGCCACGTGTGACCACGAGGGGAAGGTCAATGACAGCATCTATAAGCCGACCAAGAGGGCGAATGGCCTCAAAGGGGACCCCTACTACAGCGGCCTCGACTTCATTTGGTACTTGCAAGATACGGGCGCCTCTTACATGGGGACCATCATGGATCCCAGAAGTGGAAAGACTTACAATGCGGAGCTCAAGGTGAAGGACGATACCCTCAAAGTGAAGGGCTCTCTTTTTGTCTTCTCTCAGACGAGAACCTGGTTGCCCGTCACGAAGGAAGACCTGCCCAAGGGGTTCAAGTTGCCTAAACTAAAGAGCCTGGTTCCCCATATCCCCGTGCAATAAAGGATCCAACCGCGTATACTGACTTCTCATGAGCCTTCTTTTGAGTTGTCAGTCGTTATCCAAGTCCTATGGAACCCGGGCCCTTTTTGAGGACCTGTCCCTGAGTATTTTTGCAGGGGACCGGGTGGGTCTCATCGGCCTCAATGGGGCCGGTAAGTCCACCCTCCTGAAAATCCTAGCCGGACTAGAGAAGGCCGACGAGGGGATCGTGGCCCCTCGGCGCGGGCTCAAGATCGGCTACCTCCCTCAGGGATGTGAATTTCCCGATCTTCCCCCTCTACAGATCCTCATCAATGCCTGTCCGGCCGATGCCCCCGATTATGAAAAAGAACAGCTCGCGGAGATGTGGCTGAGCAAGCTAGGTTTCGCGGGCAATGAGCCCTCCGCTGCCCACCTCTCAGGAGGGTGGAAAAAGCGACTCGGGCTGGCCAAGGAATTGATCGGTTCTCCCGACCTCCTCTTTCTCGATGAGCCGACGAACCACCTCGATTTAGAGGGGATTTTGTGGTTGGAGAAATTTTTATCTCGAGAAGCACCCACCTACCTCCTCGTGAGTCACGACCGCTATTTTCTACAGCAGGTGACAACCCGCATCATTGAAATCGGGCCGATGTATCCGAAGGGGATGTTTGCGATTGATGGCACCTACGCCAACTTCCTGGAGAAAAAAGAGGACTTCTTGCGAGGGCAGTTGCAGCAAGAGCGCTCCATTGCGACCAAAGCGCGGAGAGAAACCGAATGGCTCCGCCAAGGGGCAAAAGCCCGCACGACTAAATCCCAAGCGCGGATCGATGACGCCCATGAGATTTTGGAAAGTCACGCCCAGATTCAGGGGCGCAATCGACAAAAGACGACCCAGATCGATTTTGCGGCCAGTGAGCGAGAGACCCGTAAACTGCTCGTGGGAAAAAACCTTCTTAAGAAGATGGGGGAGCGCCTTTTATTTCAGCACCTCGATCTGACCCTATCTCCCGGAACCCGCATAGGCTTGATGGGCCCCAACGGGTCGGGGAAGACGACCCTTTTACGGATGATTGCAGGGGAGCTCTCGCCCGATCAGGGGACGATCAAGCGGGCCGATCCGTTGAAAATTGTCTATTTCGATCAGCACCGCGCCCAGCTCCCTTTGCACCTCTCTTTGAGAGACGCCCTCTCTCCCGATGGAGAGTATGTGATTTTTCGGGGACAGTCGATCCACGTGAACGGGTGGTGTAAGCGATTTCTCTTTTCGCCCGACAACCTCTCTTTGCCGATCAGCAGTCTCTCCGGCGGAGAGCGAGCTCGGATCGCGATCGCCCACTTGATGCTCCAGCCGGCCGATGTGCTCCTCTTAGATGAGCCGACCAATGACCTCGATATCCCCACACTCGAGGCGTTAGAAGAGAGCTTGATCGACTTTCCCGGCGCCGTTGTATTGATCACGCATGATCGATGCATGCTCGAGCGGACCTGCAACACACTTCTCGCTTTCGGGGACCCTGAAAAGATCTGTTTTTATGCCGACTACACCCAATGGGAAGCGGCCAACAAAGTAGTGCCGCCGCCGAAGCCAAAAACTGAGCCGAAACCAACGGCTCCCGTTCGTAAAAAGAAGCTCTCTTTTAACGAGAAACGAGAATACGAGGCCATTGAGGGAAAGATCCTTGTATTAGAAGAGGAAGTGCGCGCGCTCAACCACCGTTTAGAGAAGGAACAAGATCT
>CAIVVG010000097.1 GCA_903909295.1 uncultured Chlamydiae bacterium | reverse complement strand
TTGGGTCAACGCTTTTAGCGGTTGGGAGGAAGGGGTGAACTTCGATCTTTTTCTCTTTTCAGCAGATCCGCTCCAAGTACAGACAGCGGCAGCTGCAGGGATCAATGGGACGATCGTCGATTGGGAATATAGGGGTAAAGGGGATCGGCAAAAAGGGGCTGATACGGAAATCAATCAACACACGTTGAAAGAGCTAAGGGCTGTCCGCTGCGCCACCTCCCAAAAGGTGATCTGCCGGATCAACCGTTTTTCTTCCGAGACAGAAAAGGAGATCGAACAAGCGATCGATGCGGGAGCGGATGAAATTTTACTCCCCATGGTCACCCATCCCGATGAAGTGGAGGCTGTTTTATCACGCGTTGCAACCCGATTGGACGTGGGGATTTTGGTCGAGACTCTGCAAGCGATCCAATGGGCCCCAAAACTTGGGCTTTTCCCCCTTTCTCGCGTTTTTATTGGTCTCAATGATTTAGCCATTGAAAGGGGGGCAAAAAACATCTTTACCCCTCTCATAGATGGGACAGTGGAAAGGATACGGCCTTATTTCAAAGCGCCATTTGGATGGGGAGGGATGACCTTGCCAGGTCTGGGAGAGCCCATTCCGTGCGAGCTGCTCGTTTATGAAATGATCCGGCTTGATTGCCAATTTACTTTCCTTCGAAGATCTTTCTTAAAAGATGTCAAAGGGCGCGATTTTGGTATTGAAGTGCCTCGAATGAAGAGATGGATCGAGATGCTAGCGACGAGCCCCTTCGAGGTCAAAACCAAGAAAAGACAGGAACTTATAGCTCGCCTCACACCATGAAATTCTTCTGCTACTTTGCCGCCTGTTTTCTCTTGTCCCTTCTCCAGGGAATTCACACGTTTGACGAGTCTTGGTTTTTCCAAGTCGTCTGTCGGGTCAATCGGGGAGATGTTCTTTATCGAGATGTCTTTTTTGGCAGCACGCCTCTTTCTGTCTATGCTGGATGGGCAGCCGTCCATCTTTTTGGAGAAGAACTTTTTGTCATCAAGGCTCTTTCGGCCCTTTTCTTTACAACCACTGTTTGGCTCTCTCAAAAAATAGGAGAAAAGCTGGGGATAGAGCAGGGGCTCTCCCTTCTTCCCATCGCCCTTCTTGCGTTTTCAGAGAGGGTCTCGACATTTGCCGGCTCTCTTTATAATCCCCTGGCCAATCTCTTTTTTTTGGCCTGTTTTCTTTTCGTCCTTCGCGGATCCATCAAGACGGCAGCTCTCTTTGCCGCCCTTTGCTTTTTTTCCAAACACACCCACGGGATCTTGGCCATTTTATGCCTAATTGCATCCACTCTCTACTTAAGAAAACCTGTGCGACCCCCTTTATTGGTCTTTTTTTCTCTTCTTTTGATCCTATTGCTTCCCATCTACTTAAGTGGAGGCTTGGCTGAATTTATAGAGTACGGCTGGACCAATAAAACGGCCTATCTACAGCACGGGAGATTTTCTTATTTTCATCCCCACAACTTTAAAAGCTACCTGTTTCCAATTTTTATTCTCCCTTTCGCAGCTTATGCTGCTTTGGTATACACCCGTTCCACTCTCTTAGCGATTTTCTTAACGGGGAGCCTCCTGAGCGTCTTTCCCCGCGCAGAGGCGGCGCACATGACCTTGACATTCCCCTTGACCCTTCTCTCTCTTCTTCGAGGTTGGCGGTGGGAATGGCCCCTCCGGGCCGCCTACGCCGGGTGCTCTTTATTATGCGTGGCCCTTTTTATCCACCCATTTGTAAAAGAGGAGAGTCTTGTTTTGTCCTCTCATCCCCACTTTCAAGGGATCCCGATCTCTCGAAGGTTCGATCAAAGCCTTAAGGAGCAATTAGAACACCTTGAAAAAGCCGGCGCGGAAAAACCTATTTTTTTTATCAATCAAGACGGAGGGTTTTATTACCTGATTTCCAATAGACGGAATCCCACTCCCTATGATTGGCCCTCGATTACTTCACTTGGGCATTCTGGGGAAGAGAAAATTGCAGCCCAGTTTCAAAGGGGGGAAATCCGCCTGTTTTTCGAAGATCAGGAAGCTGCTAATAGCCCGCTTGCTTATCAACCAGGTTCAGGAGGGATTCCTTGGAGTAGAATCTGCGGAGATTTTCTACAAAAAGCCCCTCCCACTGATAGGGAGCCGTCTCCGGAGAGCGCCCAACGTGCGGAGTAAGGAGGATCTTTTCTTCTCGCCAAAATGGGTGATCGCTCTTAAGAGGCTCTGTTGTAAAGACATCCAGGGCTGCGCCAGCGAGGTGATTGCTCTGAATTTTCTCTAGCAAAGCAAGTTCATCGACCGTTTCCCCTCTGCCTACATTCACCAGATTTGCGCCCGGATGCATCTTCTCTAAAATACGCCTTGAAATGATGTGCCGAGTCAAAGGAGTGAGGGGCAATGCTAAAATCAAAAAATCGACTTGAGGCAAAAGCTCTTCCCACTCATCTCGCGTTTTGAGCGCTGCCGCGTAAACTTGAGATCCGAGGGCAAGCAGTCTTTTTGCAATCCCCTGGCCGATTCCTCCCCATCCAAGAATGAGGGAGCGGGTCTGGGAGATTCTCGGGAGAGACCTCCGTTCCCAATGACCTTTTTTTTGGGCGTCTCGAAACAGGTGGAGCCCTCTTACAAGAGAAAAGACCAAAGCCACTGCGTGATCTGCCACCTCGTCATCGTAGATGCCTCGGGCTGAGGTGATTTGCACGGGATGGGAAAGGGTTTCCTCAGTGAGAATGAGATCCATTCCAGAAGAACCCGATTGCATCCATTTGAGCTTTTTAGCAAAAGGGAAAGATTGCAAAAAGTAACGATTGCCCAAAACAGCATCCGCCTCTCTGATTTTTTCTTGAGCATCTTTCGTATTTTCAGCAATGAAAAAAGTAGCAGCAGGCGCAGCCATTTTAAGCTCTTGAAAATGCCCTGGACTCGGCTTGTACATGAGCAAGATATTCATTTGGCGACAAAAATTTGGAAGGGGAGCAACGGGGTCCAAAAAGGGAATTTTTCTAGCTTCTTTTCCAAGCCGATCATCCCTTTTAAATCAGAAATAAACGGGGGAAAAAATCCAGATCTTTTGACTTTTTGTTGTGTAAAGCCAACTTTTTTCATGAGGGGAAAGAGATAACCGGGCCGCATTTTGAGAATGCCCCGATCCGCCTCCC
>CAIVVG010000096.1 GCA_903909295.1 uncultured Chlamydiae bacterium | reverse complement strand
TCTGCTACGATGTACTGGTGGGTCTGCGCGCCGAGGCCAAGCAGAAGTTAAACCGCTTCAGTCCAGAAAACGTAGGACAAGCATCGCGCATTTCGGGGCTCACTCCTGCCGATATCTCTATTTTACTCGTCGCGCTCAAATGAAAAAAACTCTCCACTGGATCGATCTCTGCGGCATGCCCATCTTTGAGCAACTGCAGCTAGAAGAGGCCCTTTTAAGGACCGATTCTCGCAGTTTTTGCATTGTCAATCGGGGCTCCCCTCGCAGCATCGTTCTCGGCATTTCCAGCAAAGCGGAAGAGCTGGTCGATGTAGAGCGGGCTCAACGGGACCAGATCCCCCTCATCAAGCGATTCAGCGGCGGAGGGACGGTGATTGTCGATGAGCAAACTCTTTTTGTCACATTCATCATGGCTAAAGGGGATCTCGATGTGCCAGCCTTCCCCGAGCCCATTCTCCGCTGGTCAGCAGAGTTGTACAAACAAGCCTGGGATATTCCCGGCTTTGCTTTGCGAGAAAATGATTACGTCATCGGCGAAAAAAAATGTGGGGGCAACGCCCAATACATCAAAAAAGATCGCTGGGTGCACCACACTTCTTTCCTATGGGATTTTTCGGATGAGAATATGGGCTATCTCCATCTGCCGAGCAAACGGCCAACATACAGGCAGGATCGGTCCCATAAAGATTTTCTCACGCCGCTCAAAGACCATGCGCCTGACCCAGAAGTGCTCACCTTGCGGCTCAAAGAAAGCCTTGTAAAGCGGCTTTACATTGAACCGTTTGATTGGAAAACCCTGGATAAAATACCTCACCGGCAAGCGGTCTGCCGAATTGCATGAGTTTGCGGATTGTCCGCATGAGGTGATTTCTTTTTCGATACTGGATACATTCCCACTTAGGATCTTGGCGCGTTGCTTTTTTCAGAGCCTGGAAATCGATCTCCTGGAAAGTCGCATACTTTGAGAGGACCCGATGTAAGTAGGCATAAATGTGACAGGGCAAAAGATTGTGCTGAACAAATTCTTGCGCTCGAGCAGAAATCTCTTGAGCCTCTTCGTCATGTGCCTTGGCCCAATCGATTTGCGAGAGCAAATCGCTCAAGTCATTGCGGATAGGGACATAGTGTTGGTACGGCTCAAGACCGCCATAAAACCATTGGATCTGATCTGATTCTTGTTTGAAGGCCACTGAATTGGAGAGCAATCTCCACTGGTATCCTGGATAAGTGCACATGTGCCCATCGAGGACGGGGAGATATTTATGCCGGATATGGTCTCGTTTACTGGCGGGACCTCGGATCACGTGGGAGTGACTTAAAATCGTGATGGTTTCAGGAGACTCCGCACTAGAGATACCCGCATTGACGAGTTTAGGATGCTGGACCGAAAGCTCTGAGATTTTAAAACGGGGGCAATCCCTTAAGTGGGGGGAATAATCTCCGGGCACGCCCACATCGGTGAGATTGCCTCTCCAGAGAGCGCTCTCTTTTTTCTGATCCCAACTCACGAGGTCGTTGTCTCTTTCGACCTCTTTGATATCCTGCCACCAACTCTCCGTCAATGAAAACTGATCTGGAATGAGGACAATGTACTGGGAGGCGGGCTCTTTTCTTTTCGCCTGTCCTAGAAGGGGAACTTGCCCTTCAGCAGTGCTACTCAAAAAGAAGTCTTGAGGGACATAAGGCTCGGGAATTCCGTCCATAGGGCAAAGGAGGAAATCGAGATCGGGCACGTTTGTATACTGCAGAAGCGTCTTGAAAGCCCGTTCAAAGCGGGTATCCACACTAGAATACTCAGCTCCATTGGGAATGTATTTATAGAGTTGATTGTCCAAAATCCGGTAATGGAGGATCTGTTGCCCTATTTTGGCTCGGATCTCTCGATACAATTCCGCCACTGCAGCGGCGGTCACCTTGCGACCCTCAAAGTCCCGAAAATCGGCATCGAGTTGTTTTTGCGCCCACTCGGGCGTGGGGAGTGCTAAGCATCGAGCCACGCTCTTCTTCGAGACGAGCTTCTTACAGAGCTCTTGTCTATAGGAGATGGGGAGTGCACGGCTCCCTACAGAAATCCCTCCGACAAGGAGGGTGGCCACACAAAGCCCCAAGAGTATCTTACGGATGATCTTCATGGAGGTCATTGTCCAATACCCAGAGATTAAAAATCTACTGCTTCAACGTAAAGGTGCACCGCATTCCCCTTTTCTGGGTAGAAAAAAATTTACCGCAGAGACTCAGAGAACGCAGAGGTCTCAGAGGTTTTACAATCAGAGGTAGGAATTATTCTCTTTTCGTTGCTTACCCGTTTTATACCGTCTTTCAGCGCTGAGACGTTGAAATTAAGTATCCGTCCTTTGCGAAGATTGAGCAACCGTAAATATGTAAGCAATTGAGCGACATGTATCTGAGAGATGCCTTCAATGGCTTTAATTTCTACAACAACCTGACCCTTAACTAAAAAGTCGATGCGATAAGTAGATTCGAGCAATCCAGGCCCCGGTCGTCGGTGGACTTCAATGGCCGCTCCTATGATTTCTTGAGTTATGAGATGATCCATGAACAGCCATAATGCCTCAAAAAGTAAATAAATAGAATATTCCTCTGCGGCCTCTGCGATCTCCGCGTCTCTGCGGTAAGTTTTTTTCCTACCCAGAAAATGGGAATGCGTCAGCCCTGCTACTGCTTCTGGTCGGGTACCCCTAAGAACTTCTTCAGGGAGTGGCGCGTGGCTTCTCGGCCTATCACGGCCAATGACTCTGTCAAAGGGATTTGTTTGGGGCACACTTTTGCGCAATTTTGCGCATTCCCGCATCCGGCAATACCCTCTTCCCCCACCACAGCCTCGAGCCTATCCGATTTTTCCAAGGCCCCTGTGGGGTTGGTATTGAAAAACCGAACTTGTGACATCGCCGCAGGGCCCATATAGGGGGATTTTTCATTGACTTGGGGACAGCTTTCGCTGCAGCACCCGCAGGTCATGCACGTGGAGAGCTCATACATCGCTTCTTGCACCTCTGGGGCAATCGAGGGGCCAAAAGACCCCGTATCATTCGAACTATCGATAGAGATCCAGGCGCGCACCTTCTTCAATGCCTCAAACATCGGGGTCCGATCCACGTAAAGATCGCGGATAAGGGGGAATTTGGTGAAGGGGGCCAGGGTAATAGTGGCGGACCCTGTCTCTCTAACAAGAGTTTCCACAAGAGCTGTACAAGCCTGACGGGGGCGCCCATTGACCAGCATGGAACAAGAGCCGCACACCTCTTCCAAACAGCCCTGTTCCCAGGCAACGGGGGTTGTTTTTTTGCCTTGCCGGTTCACTGGATTTTGCTGGATTTCCATCAGGGCAGAAATCACATTCAGGCTGGGTTTTCTGGCCAGTTCAAATTCTTCCCAGTACTGGTTGCCGACTTCCCCTCTAAAAATTCTAAAGATAACGGTCATATGGGCAACTGGATGTTTTTGGGTATATTCTTCAAAGTGGGCTTTACCTTTTTGGCTGTCGTATAATCCCTCTTTATCGGGTCGAGGTGGCGAGTGTCAATAGGTTCGTAAGAGATCACTGGTTCCTCAGGGTCGTATACGGCAATCGTCGTTTTGAGCCATTCCTCATCATTGCGCTCGGGGAATTCCGGTTTGTAGTGGGCGCCCCGAAACTCATTGCGCAGCAGCGCCCCCTTCACGATAACCAAAGAGAGCTCCAACATGGAGGGAAACTGCCTAGCCAAGACATATGTTTGATTCAGCGCAGTCCCTCGGTCGTCGAGAGCTACATTCTTGTAACGTTCGCGGAGTTCCTTGATTTTGTCCAGGGTCTTGGCCAAATCGGGGTTATCTCGCTTAACCGTTGCATTGCGCACCATCCAGTCTGCCAATTCAGCGTGTAACTGGTGGATATTTTCGGTCCCCTCTTTTTCTAAAAGGGCTTTTTGCTCCCTCACTTCCACAGCCAACGCCTCGTGAAAAACAGCTTCTCGCACTTCCCGCTTGAGGCCATCGATGTAGCGAGGGACTTCGCCTCCGGTCACGAGCCCTCCAAAAATACAAGAGAGGAGAGAATTGGCCCCTAGTCGATTGGCGCCGTGGTACTGGTAATCGGACTCACCCACGTTGAAGCATCCGGGAAGGTTAGTCATCTGCCTAAAACGACTCATCCGATCGGGGTCATCTGCGGCGGGCCAGTCGACCCAAGCCCCTCCCATCGTATAGTGGTAAGCGGGACAGATGCGCATCGGTTTTTTACGCGGGTCATCCCCAGTAAATTTGTGGTAGATATCGAGTACAGAGGCGAGTTTGTGGTGCTTTTCTGCCGATAGATGGGTGACATCGAGGTAAACTTGCCCCTTTCCTTCAACGCCTAGCCCTAACTCACACACCCGAAGCACTTCGCGAGAGCCGATATCGCGCGGGACGAGGTTTCCAAAGGAGGGATACATCTCTTCCAAGAAAAACCAAGGCTCTCCCGTCTTGCCGCAAGAGTGCATAGTCCCGTCAGGAAAGCGGATCTGTTTTGCAGAGTTGCCGGGAACCCACACCCTTCCCCCCTCGCCGCGCAGCGACTCAGAGATCAGCCTCATTTTATCGTCGCCGGGAATCGCGGTGGGGTGGATCTGAATGAACTCTCCATTGGCGTACTTCATCCCTTGCATGTAGAGGCGCCCATTCGCAGCGCCGGTACAAAAAGTAGAGTTGGTCGACTGCTTGTAGATATAGCCGAGACCCCCCGTTGCAATCACAACGGCGTCCCCTTTGAGAACGTGGAGTTTGAGGTTGAACAGGTCGTGCATTACAATCCCGCAAGCGCGACCCTCTTCGTCGAGGATCAAGCGGAGGAATTCGTGGTGTTCAAATTTTTCGACAAGCCCCTTCACTTCGAATCTACGCACCTGTTCATCAAGCGAATAGAGCAATTGCTGGCCCGTCGAGGCCCCGCAAAATGCAGTGCGGTGGTAGAGCGTCCCTCCGAATCTACGAAAATCGACATGCCCCTCTTCTGTTCTGTTGAAAGGGCACCCCATCCGCTCCATGAGGCGTAAAATACCCGGCCCGGCCAAGCACATTTCCAATACGGGGGGCTGATTGGCGAGAAAATCCCCCCCCTTAATTGTATCGTAAGCGTGGATCAACGGAGAGTCGTCCTCCCCTTTCAGATTGATCGCGATGTTGATCCCCCCCTGCGCACAGACCGAATGGGACCTCCGCACTGCCGTCACAGAGATGAGTTTGACGTGGCACCCCTTTTCAGCCAGCTTCATGGCGCAAGAGAGCCCCGCTAAACCGCCCCCCACAACAATGACCACCTTTTCCATCAATAGGATCCCCAAATAGCGGCCAGTCCCAAAAAGGCCAAAATAGCTGACAAACCCCACGCGACTGGGAGAAAAGCCTTTTGCGATCGGTAAGAGAGGAGAACGCCCCAAGTGATCAAAGCAGTCCAAAGGCCATTGCCCGCATGAAACACCGCAGCCAGCAAAAATACTGTATAGAGACCGATCATCCAATAGCTCTTAAAGGTCTCCCGCACCATGAATAAAAGAGCCGTTCCTGGATCTCTCGCAACAACGGTGAGAGCCCCCAGCGCCGTCGGCTCCAATTGGACGTGCAGTCGCGCTACCGTGGCACCCAGCGCCGGATCAAAAGAGACTGAAGAGAGATACTCCACCTGATTATCTACCACCCGTGTTGCTGGGTAGTTGATAAAGCGCATTTGCACCACGTGAGCAATCATCCCGACAGCGAGAACCCAAGAAGTGAGCCGCTGCCAAGTAAACGCCCTGTTGCGCCCGTAAGAAAACGACGGCTTAGAGCCATTCGTTCCCATCGAATTTGTCTTTGCCTGCAACGCTCTCCGGATTCCCCATCCCATATGGAGTAGAATGGGGAACCCCAAGAACAAAACTTCAACCACTTGTAAATAGGGGATCGATTCGAGCAAATTGGCCAATCGGATGAACCCGATCCCATAATCGCCGAGCCACAAAGCCGCCTGAGAGTTCGTCATTAAGTGAGCGCACAAGAATAAAACGAGCCAAAGCCCCATCAACGAATGGACTCTGCGCCAGGCGAACTCTCCAGAAAGTAGGGTGATACGAGTGGACATACCCCCGTTGTAAGGAGTTTTTTAAAATTTGACAACAAGAAAAATGAGGTTCAGAGTCGGCAAGAAAATTAACGATGGTAACGATGTAACGATATAACGATAGAAAAAAACATCTGCGACTTTGCCGCATCGCCGCAGAGCGGCGACGAGAATATTTTTATCGTTATATCGTTATATCGTTACCATCGATTTTCCTTGACTCACTAAAAAGACGGCTCGCGTTGTCGAACGTCGCCCGAGCCACCTCTCCAACGGAAATCCCCTTAGCATTTGCGATACAAGCCGCCGTCTCCACTACAAAAGCTGGCTCATTGGGCTGTCCCCGGTGACTTTGAGGCGCCAAAAAAGGGGCGTCCGTTTCAATGAGCAACTGCTCCAGCGGCACCCACCGCGCCACGCGACGGAGCATCTCGCTATTTTTAAATGTCACGATCCCGCTCAAAGAAAGATACCAGCCCCGCTCAATCACCCGCTCCGCCTCAGCCACCGTTCCTGTAAAGCAGTGGACGACAGCCGGGGCTTTTTTAGGGTACTCCCCATCCACAATCTCAAAGAGATCGGCAAACGCCTCCCTACAATGAAAAATCACCGGCAGCTCACACTCCGCCGCTAAGTGGAGATACTGAATCAGAAACTGTTTCTGTACGCTCCGGTCCAGTTCCTTGTAGTAATAATCGAGCCCCGTTTCCCCCACAGCTACAAGCTGCCCCGATCGGGCCGCTTCAGCAAAGACTGGAAAAGCGAGTACACCCTCTTTTTCCACATCGTGCGGCGTGGTCGCTCCCGCATTGAGAATTTGGGGATATTGGGCGGCGAGCTGTAACCCTCGCGTCAAAGTGGATGGATCTGTGCAAATATTTAAAATGCGCGTTACGTTGGCGGCAAGAGCCCGCTCCAAAATCGGCTCAATGGGCTCTATGTCACTCAAGTGGGCATGA
>CAIVVG010000095.1 GCA_903909295.1 uncultured Chlamydiae bacterium | reverse complement strand
CTGGACCAGCCCCTCTTCTACGATATCGGGATAATTTCTCGCGTTTGGGTTAAAGGGGAAGCAAGAAGAAGCCCCAATATTGTGCTCGGGGATGCTATAGAACGGGATCGTCCCCGCCTCTTTCCAAATAGCGAGAGGAACGAGAGTCACATTCGGGTTTTCCCCGATATTGCGCTTGCATAAGTCCACCGCCATTGGATTGCACTCGAAAGCCCAGACATGGCATTTGAAAAAATCGCTCAGCTCCAATGCATCTTTTGCATCTCTGCTGCCGATTTCAAAAATAGTTTTTATTTCTTCCCGTGGGATCAAATGGGTATATTCAGAATACGAGCCCTCTCCTTTGACGGGAAGATGAGCGACTTCTCGGTATTTTGGAAGCACTGTCTGCTCCTTTCCACACGAGGCGAGGAAAACAACAAGCAGCAAGGAGCATTTTCTAAACACCTGTTCCCCCAAATAAATCAACGGCCCAGCGTAGCGAATTTTTCTATTTTCCACAAGGCTTGCGCAAACCGCCTTTTTTTGGTATGGTTAACGACATGGCCGAAGCGGATAAGAAATCGAGAGTTCCTCCTAATTCCAAAGAATCTGAGATGATGGTGCTTGGCTGCATGCTCACCAGCATCAACGCCCTCAACATCGGTGCGGACAGCCTCGAAGACCTCGACTTTTACTACAATGAACACCAGATCGTCTACTCGGTCATCAAGGCGGCTTACCGAGCAGACAAACCGGCAGACATTCACCTCATTGGAGAAGAACTCAAGCGACAAAACAAGCTCGAGCAGATCGGCGGCATTAGCTACTTGACTACTTTGGCTCAGTACGCGGGGACTTCCGCGTTCATCGAAGAGTATGTCAACCTGATCCGAGAAAAAGCTGTTTTGCGTCGCATGATCCAAGCTGCGCAGATCATTGAGAAAACAGCCCTTGAAGAACCAGCGGACGTCGGTGCCGCGCTTGACAATGCGCAGGCCCAATTTTTTCAAATTTCGCAAACCACCCAAAATCAAGCTGGCGTATCGATCAAAGATCTGATCACGGGTCTTAAAGCCGAGTCTAAGATTCCGTACCTGAAGGAATTGCAGGAGCGACAGCAGAATTTCCAGGAAAAAGGGCCCAATCACGGCGGCATCACCGGATTTCCCACCCACTTAAGTGACCTGGACAAGTTGCTCAATGGCTTTAGCCCCTCGAATCTAATCATCTTGGCTGCCAGACCCTCCATGGGAAAAACGGCACTGGCTGCGGGCATTGCGGAAAACATGTGTTTTCGCAATCATCTCCCCGTCGGCATTTTTTCTCTGGAGATGAGTGCCTCTCAGCTCCTCCACAGAATCATCTCCTCTCAAGCAGAGATTGAATCGCAGAAAATCCTCACAGGATCTATCAGCGGCGCCGAATACCAGCGGATCGTCTCTGTGGTCAATTCGATGCAAAAACAGACGATGATCATCGATGATCAGCCGGGTCTGAAAATCACAGACATCCGAGCGCGCGCTCGCCGTATGAAGGAAGCGCACAACATCGGCTTTCTCGTCATCGACTATCTCCAATTGATTTCCGGATCAGGAAGCTCCCGCGGCCCCGAAAACCGGCAGGTGGAAATTTCTGAGATCTCCCGCATGCTCAAAAACCTGGCCCGTGAGCTCAATATCCCCATCCTCTGCGCAGCTCAGCTCTCCCGCAAAGTGGAAGAGCGACAAGGACATAGACCCATGCTCAGCGACCTTAGAGAATCGGGCTGCTTGGCTGGAGATACTCTGATCAAAGACGCGGAAACAGGACAACTGATTACGATCAAAGAACTGGCGGAAAGAAAAGAGCAAGTCCCGATTCAGGTTTTGGCAATGGACGAAAACCTGAAAGTAACCCCCCATACGATGACTCGAGTGTTCTATTCTGGCAGAAAAAAGACCTATGCACTGAAGACAAAAAGTGGCCGCTCCATCAAGGCTAGTGCCAACCACCCGTTTTATAAGCTGGAAGGGTGGATCAGACTGGACCAAATGCAACCGGGAGACCGAATTGCAATTCCTAGATCTGTGAATGTCGCGTCGAATCGATCTACTTTATCCAGGGACGAATTGTCCCTTCTCGGACATTTACTGGGAGATGGGTGCATCTTGCCCAAACAGCCTTACCACTATACGACAGCAGATTTAGACAATCTTGCAACTGTGATGGGAGCCGCTCAAAATCTGTTCGGCATTCAAGCTAGAGTGGTAAAACAAAAGAATTGGCACCACCTCTACTTACCCAGCCCCTTCCCTTTGACCCGTAATGTGCGACATCCCATTACAAATTGGTTTAATCAACGCGGCATCGACCGAGTCCGGTCTTACGAAAAACGGATCCCTGAAGCCGTATTTACCTGTCCAGAATCAGAGCGACTTTTCTTCCTCAAACACCTGTGGGCGACCGACGGAAATATCAGCTCGAAAAAACTTCAAGGGCGTAAGCCTGCTTGTGCAATTTATTATGCGTCGTCCAGCGACCTTCTTGCCCGTCAAGTTCAGCACCTATTGCTCAGTGTCGGAATCCATAGCGCATTGCGTTCGCACACGCCTAAAACTGGTCATCGAACAATGCATGCCGTTCAAGTGGAGGGAACCCCGAACCAGGCCCTTTTTCTCAGCAAAGTGGGCTGTGCAGGAGAGCGAGGAAAAAACATTCCCCTTTATCTCAGCCAACTAGCCCAAATCGACCCCAATCCGAACAGTGATTCTATTCCTAAGGAAGTGTGGAATCTTTTTGTACAGCCCGCAAAAGAGCGATTGCAAATAGGTTGGAGGGAAGTGCACAAGGGATTAGATACAGCTTATTCAGGAAGCTCCTTATTTAAATCTGGTGTGTCCAGGCAGCGTATGTCTCGTTTAGCTGAGTTTTTAGAAGACCCAACTTTAAAGCTCTTTGCTGGGTCTGATATTTTTTGGGATGAAATTGCCTCGATCACCGAATTGGGAGAGGAAGATGTCTACGATGCTACCGTTCCTGGCGTCCACAACTTTGTAGCCAACGATTTCATCGTACACAACAGTATCGAGCAGGATGCGGATGTCGTGATGATGCTCTTCAGAAGAGATTACTACGACAAGTATGACAAGCCGGGGCTTGCGGAAGTCATCGTCGCGAAAAACCGACACGGCCCTGTCGGCGATGTGCAGCTTACCTTCCGCAAGGAGATCGGTCAGTTCGCAAACTACACTCCCATGCAGGGCCAGGCCGAAGTGGCCAAGTCCAATAAGGAAGCCTTCTCTGCTTTCTCTCCAGAGGATTAATTCCTAAGAGGGTGTTCTGTAAAAAAATTTTGATCGATTT
>CAIVVG010000094.1 GCA_903909295.1 uncultured Chlamydiae bacterium | reverse complement strand
ATCCTTTTTTCAAGGATAGTTTTGTAAATATCTATTAGTTAAGGTGTTGCAATCAGTCCTTGCGGGAAATAAAGATTTGATTTAGCATGGACCCTCTTTAATTGGAGGCTTATGGCTGCCGCAAGTGTTTCGAGTGGTCCTACCACTATCTCTTTACCACTATCGACCTATGAAGAACCCGAGCCAACTACTTGGGAACTGGTCCAAAGATTGGCTTCTCAAATTCTCGAGAAATTGCGGGAGGGGTGTCGCGCTGTCATTGATTGGGTCAGCGGTACTTCTGTGGCGAAGAGCTTGGGCCAATATATGGTTTTTCGCATTCTAAGCGGGTTTTTTGGAGGAGTGGTCGACCAGGTGGAAAGAGCCTGGAAGTACGGCCACTGTTGGTGGCTGGGGAACGACAATGCGGCTCTACAAGCCCAGGTTGCTGTATTGCAGAGGGAGAACCAATTATTGAGGACAGAGCTTGCTCGATCAGGGGGGCGTGTCTGTGCGCTCGGAAGTATTTACTTGGCAAGGGATCTCTCTGGGGTGCGTTATGATGCGAGTGTGGACGCGCAATGCGCAGCAATCGCTCGGCAGCGCGATATCGCGGAGGAGGAGTTGGCCCGGCTAAGGGGAGCAGTAGTGAGACCAAGCGTAGAAGAGGTCCCCATTCAGATTTCAACCACTGAAGAAGGGGTGCTTGCTCTATTCGGTGAGTTTGCTAGAGGGAGTGAGCTCATTGAAAATAGGGCAAAAGGAGAAAATATAGGAGAGGACCTTCTTAGGGCAATAGAGACGAATGGGATCGTGCGTCGCCAGCTTGTGCAGTGGATTGAAGATGTGCGTACGGCACGCAATAATGGTCCTCTCTCCGAGATTCAGGGAGTTGCCGATGTCAGTCCAACTACGTAGAGGAGGTCAAGATTTTGCGCGGCTGACTCAGCTCAATCACCAAAGTGAGGAAAGGCTTGACCAGCTCAAGGCCGAGTTATCTGGTCTGGCCGACCGCTTCCAAGCCGTAACAGAACGGTTCCATGCTGTAACAGAGGAAAAAGAGGCTCTCCGGGTGCGAGTAGAGGAGCTTCTTAGTCGGGAAGAGTATCGGAAGAAGGTGTTTGAGATCCTCAAAGAGCAAGTGGTGGAGGTGCGGGCTATGGAACAGCGGGCAATCGAGCAGCGGAATCAGCTGATTATAACTGAAAACTGGAATGTTCTTAGGGTGGGGGGGGCTCTCAGTGCTGGGGTTATGGCGGGAGCGTTCGTTTTCGGCCCTATAGGCGCGGTAGTAGGAATGGGAGTGGGACTTGTCTTCGGGACGGGAGCCTCTTATTATGCGGCATCTGACCAGAGTAACGCGCGGGCTGCTTTGATTAATTTGATTAAACGGGCTCAGGAGGAAAGGGCAATGGTGGTCAGGTCGTTTGTTGAGCAGGGGTTTCCTGCGCCACAATTTGAGGATGAAGGGAGGTATAACCCCCCTTCCCCTCAAGCTTCAATATCTGATCGCTAGGATCTTGGAAAAATTTCGTTCGCTTTGAAGAAGAAGGAGACCTCTTCTTTAGCGGTCTTGAGGCTGTCAGAGCCGTGGACTGCGTTGCGCTCGATGCTGGTTGCGAAGTCAGCGCGCACAGTACCGGTAGCCGCTTTTGAAGGGTCAGTCGCTCCCATGATTTCGCGGTTGCGAGTCACTGCATTTTCTCCTTCCAGAACCATCACAAGGACGGGACCAGAGGTCATGAATGTGACGAGCTCTTTGTAGAAGGGGCGCTCTTTATGAACGGCGTAAAAGGCTTTCGCTTGCTCTTCTGAAAGGTGAAGCATCTTTGCTCCAACGACATTGAGCCCCTCTCTTTCAAAGTACTCAATGATGTTTCCAATCATGTTTTGCCCAACTGCGTCGGGCTTGATGATCGAAAGTGTTTGCTCCAAAGTTTGGGTAGTGGTCTGTGCCATGAGATTCTCCAATCATGTGAATTGTAACGACATTGTAAACCAACGCTTAATAAATCTCACGAAGTTCTGTTGAAAAATCGGAGAAAAATTTAAAATCATTCTCCATATGCACTACGGCGACTACCCCTCCCTCGATAGAATCAAAAAGATTCTTGTCATTAAATTGCGCCATTTGGGGGATGTTTTATTGACCTCCCCTGTCTTTAGCGCCCTGCAAAAGGCTTTGCCTGAGGCAGAGATCGATGCCTATATCTACCGAGAGTCGATCCCCATGCTCGAGGGGCACCCGGCCATCCGGCAGCTGCTCTGCTATGACACGAGCTGGAAAAAACTCCCCTTGTGGCGCCGACTTCAAAAGGAATGGGGTCTTTGGCGGGAGATCCGGCGCAATGGGTACGACCTGGTCCTTAACCTCACCGAAGGGGATCGGGGGATTGTGGCAGCGCTGGTATCGGGGGCCCCCATTCGGGTGGGGTTCAAGCCAAAGGGGCGGTGGCAAAAAAAAGTGTTGACCCACACGGCCAAAGACTGTCCCACCCCTCGCCATGCAGTCGAGCGCAATTTAGACGCCCTGCGGCGGATGGGGATTTTCCCCAGCCCCGAGGAGCGGGAGCTCTTTCTCGACGTGCCACTTCAGGCGCTGGCCGCCATGCAAAAGAGGGTCGGGACTGCCCCTTTTGTCCTCATTCACCCCTCTTCTCGGTGGCGTTTTAAGTGTTGGCCTATGGAACGGGTGCGGGAACTTTCCGAGAGGTTGCTGGGCCAGGGGAAGCGGCTTGTATTTACGTCGGGGCCAGATGCGGCTGAAAAGGCGCTTGTGGAAGAGGCTGTGAGGGGACTGCCCGTGCTCAATTTAGCCGGGCAGATTTCCCTTAAAGAGCTCGCCGCCTTAATCCAGATGAGCGACCAGTTGATCTGTGTTGATTCGGTGCCACTGCACATCGCCAGTGCCCTTAAAAAACCGGTCATCGCACTCTTTGGCCCCACATCGGAGAGCACTTGGGGTCCTTGGCGCAATCCGAAGGCACAGGTGATTGCACAGGCGATGAGCTGTCGTCCGTGCGGACAAGATGGATGCGGCGGCAGCAAGAGGAGCGACTGTTTAGCGACGCTGCCCGTGAGCTGCGTGCTACAATCGAAAGTCCTCTCCAAAGTAGCTCCGGCGAGCCTCCGGATTAGAGAGGAGAGCGTCGACCGTTCCTGAGAGGAGTACCTTGCCCTCTTGAACGAGGTAACTCCGGTCGACGATCGAAAAAATCTCGCGGGCGTTGTGGTCTGTGATGAGGACGCTGATCTGTTTTCCCTTCAAGATCCGAATGAGGTGTTTGACATCGGCCACAGCTAGCGGATCGATATTAGCAAAGGGCTCATCGAGGAGGAGCAAAGAGGGCTCTGTCACCAAAGCGCGGGTGATTTCAAGGCGTCGCCGCTCTCCGCCCGATAGGGTGCTAGCGATTTTTTTCCTTAAATGTTCGAGATGGAGTTCTTGGAGGAGTGCTGTCAGTCGCTTTTTTGTCTCTGAGCGAGAGAGGGGGAGCGTTTCGAGGATACAGAGGATGTTTTCCTCGACCGTCAAGGAGCGAAAGATGGAGGGTTCTTGCGCTAAATACCCCATTCCCATCTTGGCCCGTTCGTGAATGGGGAGGGCCGTCACATTTTTGCCCTTGAAATAAACCTCTCCGCGGTCTGGCTGAATCAAGCCGACCGTCATATAAAAAGCGGTGGTTTTCCCCGCTCCATTCGGCCCGAGCAGGCCAACGACCTCTCCTGGCTCCACTTCTAGCGAAAGGCCATTGACAACCGCCTTGCCGCCAAATTGTTTAATCAGATGTTTTACTTCCAATAAGCTCATAAGTACTTTGCAAAAAGTTCTTCTAGAAAATTTTTCTCTTCAGCGCTCAGCGAGCAGCGGACATCCCCGATCCCTTCGACTTGCTGAGTCCCTGTCGTCGGATCTCGTTTGATTTGCAACTTAGGGGAGCTTAAAGAGAGCCCCTCTTGCCAAAAGAGGACTCGATTGGGCTCGGTGCAAGAGAGGACGATGGCTTGAGTTTGCGGCTGGTAAGTGAGTCGATCCGCAAACGCAAAGCTCTTTTTATTTTGGAGCTCGGTGGACACAAGGCGGACATCTCCTTCTAGTGAGAGTTCGTCCATTAAGTTTGCTGTTTGAGCGCTCCCTTTGAGAAAAGGTTCGACTCCCTCCATAGAAGAGGGGATCTCCAATCCGGGTAATCTAAAAAAGGCGATCTCCACATTCTCCGTCCCCATTCGGTACGAAGGGAAATAAGAAGTTCCACTATCGGCCGTGAGCATGCGCACTTGTTGCGCGTTTTCTTTGAGGTCCACCTCATCTTGTACCCAGCAACAGAGCTCCTCGAGCCGTTCGACGGCCTCGAGCTTTTCTTTTTTTTGAGAAATTTCCAATTCTGAACGGGCGCTCTTCAAGCGGACATGAACCCTTTGGCCCTCTTTGATGGCCCAGATATCTTTTTGTACACGATGCCGTGACTGGTGAGCCGGCTCATCTTCAAGAGCTCTTTTGGCCTTCAATTCAGCACTTTCTTTCAGCAGCGTCCCATACTGCTCTTCTGTTTCAGGGCGGATTTTTACATGGTACAAATAGGAGGCTCCGCCACAAACTCCGACTAAAAGAAGTGTGTTAAGGACAGCAAGGCGAAACATTGAACTCCTGGACGGCGTCATAGAGTCGTTCGATCTGGAAGAGGAGCTTTTTGAGTTCATCGAACGGCATTACCGTCGCAGCATCGCTCTTTGCAGCCGCTGGATTGGGATGGGCCTCGATGAACAGGGCATTGGCCCCCACCGCAATGGCCGCTTTGGCCAAAGTGGGGATGAACTCCCTCTGACCGCCCGATGCAGTGCCCAAACCTCCCGGCAACTGGACCGAGTGGGAGGCGTCGAAACAGACGGGAAAGCCGAATTTTTTCATGATCTCGACTCCTCGAAAATCGCTCACGAGATTATTGTAGCCAAAACAGGTGCCCCGATCTGTCAGAATGATCCGCCGATGGCCGCACTCGGTTAACTTTTCGACCACATTCTTCATCTCCCAAGGAGAGAGGAATTGTCCCTTCTTCACGTTCACCGCTGCAGGGGTTTTCCCAGCTGCCTCAAGCAGGTCTGTTTGGCGACACAAAAAGGCGGGAATCTGGATACAATCCACAGACTGCCCAGCCAGCGCCGCCTCTTCAGGAGTGTGCACATCGGTCAAGACGGGGAGTCCCAGCTCATTTTGCACCCGCTGTAGCCAGCGCAGCCCCTCTTCGGGGCCCGGCCCTCGAAATGATTTAATCGAGCTTCGGTTCGCTTTGTCATAGCTGGCTTTGAAAATGAAGGAGAAGGGGAAGGCACTAAAAAGCTTTTGGAGCTCTTCCGCTGCCTGAAGGGTAAAAGACTCCCCCTCCATGACGCAAGGGCCACAGATCACGGCCAGTGGCTGGCGTGGGCCAATGGCAAAATTCTTGATACGGACAGATTCCATGAGGTCCTCTTGAATGTGTCGATCCCATCGACATATCCGTCAAATATGTCGAAAAATCGATTAAATTTCGACATGTCTTGTATTTGAATTTGCAACCTGCTTGTAATGAGCGTGTTACGTTACTTGTCTTCTTGCTGTTATTTCTTTTGTTGAAAGCAACTAATATTTAGTTTATAATTGTTAATTAACTGGAGGTTTTTATTATGAATAGTATTGATAATACAAGTGCAGTTGGGGTTCCGGTTGTTGTTGCTGAAGCGCCAGCGGGAGAAAATTGCGCGATATGTTGGGGGCGTCATGACGTTCGGCCTATTTGTTGCGGTCGAATACAGCTCCGACCAAATAGCACAGTTCTCCGATGCGGACATGTTTATTGCGCAGCCTGTATCAATGAATGGGTCAGGACAAGCAGAGAAGCAACCTGCCCCGAGTGTCGAGCGAGGGTCCACACATATGAAGGACCTCACGGGGAAGTTCTTGCAGAAGGGAGATCAGTTCGGTTCAGAAAATATGCAAAAATCTTGGCTGGGGGTTTGTTAGCGGTCGGAACGTTAATGGCTACTGTTCTTACTAACCGTGGCATAGGCGGTTAATTTATTAGAGGGTGTTAGTTTTATAACTGTTTAATTATTAATTATATTTTGGAGGTTTATTTATGTCAGCAGGAGTCAATAGGGTAGTTCAGGGTGAAGCAGATCCAGTGATTTGTCCGATTTGTTTGGCAGCGGTGGGGGCCAATATTGTTACCACTGCGTGTGCACACGTGTTTGACCGGGACTGTTTACAGGGCTGGGTGAATGCGCAACCGGACGCTTCTTGCCCCACATGCCGAAGGCCGTTGGACGTAGTCGTGCTCCATATCGTGCCCAATGGGGCTCAGGAGGTCGAAGGCCAGGTAGCCGACGCCGCGGAGGACCGAGAGTTGGTGCGAAGACGCCGTTGTATTATTTGCGCAGCCATCGTCGTATTCCTAGGCTTAGGTGGGATTCTTGGAGGAAATGCATACATCGACTCCCAGGCCCGCCACTAGTCAAAGAAGGTGCTAGATCTTTCCTCATCTTCGTACTCAAAAATAGGGAGCTTGCCGGCGATGGCCTGGTAATGAGAGTGGTTCGTGATAGTGAGCTCGTCTGCACACAAACCCAAGCAGAGCAGCAAGGAGCGGAATAGGTGTTTCATCGCACAGCCTTTTTTTGAATGAGTCGCGAATGTAAACTTCAGTTCCGTTAAATGCAAGATTTTTTGTATACTGAAGTGCCACGGACCGATAGCTCAGTGGATAGAGCACCCGCCTTCTAAGCGGGTGGTCGCTGGTTCGAGTCCAGCTCGGTCCAATTTTTAGGAGTGATGATGGCGCATCTCGGTGAGCATTCTTTATCGAAGTCCACCTTTGGGGGCCTGGACGCTGTTTTTAAACAGCTCAAGCCCGATAGCGAGTCTGTGAATCGCGCGCTCTTAGAGCTCATTCAAAAAACGCCTGAGCCCGCTTTCTTGCTCAGTGCGGTGCTCCATTTTGTCGAAATGGTCGATCAAAAAGGTCTCCTTGAATAATATGCTCTAGGGAGCTTTGAGCTTTGGTTGAACCAACATTCAGGGCTCAGCTTTGAGGACAATCGCCGCGTAAGGGCCAAAATCGTCGGGAAGTGGTTGGATCGGGGGGCGTACCAAGGCATTTTCCCGATCGGAATGGGAAAGGTCTATGAGGGGACTCACTTTGTCACAGCTCATAAATCACCTGACCTCGATACGACGGTCGCCTCTTTCTGGGGCTGGGTCGACGCTTTTGGCGCGCGTGTGGGGGATGGTCTCCATGTGTGGAATCTTCCTGGGGGACCTCCCTCTTCCCAAATCGAAATCGAATGGATTTTCAAAGCCCTTTTTGGGAACGCTGTTTTTACCCACCTGGCCAAAACGCAAACTATTTTAACGTTGACAGGCTCTGATCTGATGACGCAAAAGGGGCTGCAGAAAAAAAGCCCAGCCGATCCCATCGGGAGTATCGATCACGAACGAGACCAACAGGCAGTGATCGTGGTGGATAGCGAGGGGGCTTTTCTTGGGGACTGGCGCCACTTTGACGTGGAAAACGTCAGACAGCTCATCATTGTATTTGGGACTTGCTTGCGCTGGTTTGAAAATGCGTTGCAGTTGCAGCTGATCGCGCTGTTTGCTAAGCCGGAACTTTCCCTTGGAGAGGCGAAGAAGGCGCTAGGAGCGCTCTTTGCGCTCAAGCTCTCCGAGTTTGAGCCTGCGCGCGAGTTCTCTTCCAAACAAAAGAGGGAAGTGGCCTCCTTCTTGACTGAGGTTTTGGGCGTTTCCCGGGGACTCAGTGCGACATTCGCCGAACTGAATTTAGCCGAAATCGACCTTCTTTCTGCGATCGAGCCTCTCTTTGATAGCAAAGGGCATCTTGTGGAAGACCGCCCCCGTATTTTTGCATTCCTCCAAACGACCTTAGGGCAGCTCCACGACCAGATTGTAGAAGCCCGCGTCCGTTTAGAACACCTCGATATCGCTCTCAAGACGAAGTACGCCGTCTTTGGCCGCCAGCTCAATTTTGTCACTCTCGGCTCCGAGATGGAAGAGATCCGCACCAAGATGGGGACCTATCCTTATCTCACGGTGGCTCAAATGAGAGAGGGACAACTCTTGCCGATCGGAATTATTCCAGCGAGCCTGTTCCGCAAAAATATGTTGGGGACTGTTTCTCTCCGCGATTTTTGCAATCGGGACGAGATGGGCATTCCCGCTTACCTCGATGTGGTGAGCGTGATCGACCATCATAAATCGGTCCTCTCCACTTTTTCTCCTCCTTTAGCGCTGATCGCCGATGTGCAGTCGTGCAATACGCTGGTCGCTCAGGCGGCCTTCGTCGTTAACGATGCCCATTCTTTGAGAGGGCAGACGATAGATCAGATTGAAAAGCAGATTGCGGAGAAGCCAGCGAGCCCCATTTTGCGCACCCTCCTTCAGAAAAAGGAGATCGCGGAAAAGAAGCTTCCTTACTATGTTCATCCGGAACGGGAGTTTATCGAGTACCTCCACTTCCTCTATGGGATTTTGGATGACACCGATCTGCTGAGCAAAGTGAGCGCTCAGGACGTCGACTGCGTCGTCTCTTTGCTAAATCGGCTCAAGTCACTTTCTTTGGGGAAGGAAGTGGAAGTCCTTTCCTTAGCCGACCTCCCCCGCGATGCGCAGTTTGCGCGCAAGGGAGCGGAGAGAATTTTACGCAACGAAGAGATGTATTCGCTCTATCGCAAAGTGTACTCTTACCGAGAGGCTGAAGTAACGCGCAACCTCGAGCTGAGTGCAAAAGCCGCCCCCTCCCACCTCTTTGCCGATACGAAAGAACAGAACGGATGTTGCCGAGTCGGACAAGCGAAGCTCTTTGCCAACAATATTGCTCTCTTTGAAAAGCGGGCTGATGCGATTCGTCTGCACTGGGTGCAGATGGCGGTCGAAACACAGAAGAAAAAGCCCGAAGTGGACCTACACATCCAGATGATCAGCACGATTGTCAGTGCAGAAGAGGTATTTCAAGGGGGAGTGAAGAGACATCCCCATTCAGACGAGATGTGGATCTGGATCCCTTCTACAGAAATCGGTACGGTCCACCTCAAGAGATTTCTTTCCTCCTTCCAATCATCACCGGGCCTCAAAGACAATCCGATGGAGGTGGAATTCTTGGGGGATAACGCAAGCACACTGGATCAGATTTTCCAGGAGAGCTTTAGCAATGTGCCTCGGTCGCAGAGAAATCAGGGGATTCCCATCGCGGTACTGCGCTATCGCGCGGGCTCTCTCAATTCCCGCAAAGCGATGGTTTCCCCCTTCTTGCCGAACGTTTAGCTCGGCTGAACATCCTCGAGAGGTTGCTCATCTTCCTCGATGATTTCGAGGTTGACGCGCAGGCCGTTGCGACTAGCAACAGACATCAAAAGGGTACGGATGGCATTGATCGTCTTGCCCTTCTTGCCGATGATTTTTCCAATATCCGATTTTTCGACAGACAGCTCAATGATGAGCGTATTGGTGCCACCGACCTCTTTGATGTGTACTGCATCGGGGTGGTCCACCAGGTTTTTTACAATGTATTCAACGAACTCTTTCATTTACTAGCTCCGGGTTCAGTGAGGGGAAATAACAACCATTCGCAATCCCATCTGACAGGATATGTTACTAGAGCTGACAATTAAATACTAGAAAATGCAGAGGAGCAGAGGGAGGGGCCGCAGAGGCGCTGCATCCAGGCCTTGATGTCGGCGGGGAGGGGGGCGGTGAATGAAAGGGGGGCCTGCGTGATGGGATGGGTTAGAGAGAGGCGGTAGGCGTGGAGGAGTTGGCGGTCGCTCTCTTTATCGGAGCCGTAAAGGGCGTCCCCTACGATGGGGCAGCCGAGGTGTTTGAGGTGGACGCGGATCTGGTGAGTTCTTCCGGTGCGGGGGCGGGCCAGGACCAAGCTATTGCGGTCATTGCAGGCGAGGACCTGGAACTCGGTGATCGCCTCTCTGCCGTCGGGGAGGATGGTCATCTCTTTCCGGTGGACGGGGTGGCGCCCGATGGGGAGATTGACGGTGCCGCTGCGGGGCTTTCCTCTGCAAATGGCGAGGTACATTTTTTCTACCCTCCGAGAGGAGAACATCTCGATGAGCTTCTGGTGGGCCAAGGTCGTCTTAGCGGCGATGAGGACCCCTGAGGTGTCCTTGTCTAACCGATGGACGATTCCGGGGCGCAAGGGGTCGTCTCCAGGGGCGATATTCTGACAATGGCCGAGGAGCGCATTGACAAAGGTGCCAGACCAGTGGCCGGGGGCGGGGTGGACGACCATTCCGGGCGGTTTGTTAATGGCGAGCATGTATTCGTCTTCGTAGAGGATATCGAGGGGGATATCTTCAGGGGCAATGGAGGCCTCGGGCGTTGCCTGAAAGCAAACTTCGATCTCATCGCCTTCCTCGGGAAGGGTCCTTTTTTTCGCCAGTTCCCCATTGAGGAGGACGGCCCCGATATCGATCAGGTGTTGGAAGTAGGTGCGGGAGTGGACGGGGAAGCGCGAGGCTAACAGCTTATCGAGGCGGTGGCCCGCTTCTTCTGCTGTGATTAAAAATTCGTCAATGGAGTCCGTCATAACCGGGCCCGATTCTATCCCAAGAGCGGTTTGACTTCAACCCTCTTCGCTGGTGCCAAAGTTTTTTTTGAGATTCGCTATCGCTTTTTTCTGGTCGTGCTGGATCTGGGTGCTGATGGTCTGGATAATGCATCTCCAGAGGGCTTGGGCCTCTTTGCCGGTAAAGATCATCCCCATCCAAACGATGGGCTGGTCGGACATTTGCCCTTGTTTATTGTAGGTGGGCTGCCCCTTTGTATCGGGGAGATGGAGGCCCTGTAGAAAATTAGACTCGTCGCTCGGTGGAATACTAGACATCATGACGAGATATATCATTTTTGCTATTTTTGTGTCCATGAGTGCACGTGCCACAGCTTATCGGATTCTCGCTCTTCGCTCTTGTCTCAGCAAGACCTTGCGAGAAAAATTATTGCGCAAGGGATTTGAGGAGTCGGTTTGCGATCAGGTGATTGAAGAGCTGACCGCAAATGGGTACTTGAATGATGCGGAGTATACAGAACGCTCCGTCAAAAGGGCCGTAGAAAGGGGCTACGGACCTCGCTACATTGCCCAGAAGATGAAATTCAAGGGGATGGATGCGCGAAAAGAGGTCTCCGCCATTTCAGACGAAGAGCAGAGGGCCCAGATTCACCGTTTGCTCGCTAAGCGCTTTGGTTCGCGCGACCGCGCCATACGAATGTTGGAGCGAAGAGGGTTTTCTTTAGCGATGATCTTTGAAGAGGTTGAAAAATTTTCTTCAAAGTAGCTAAAGTCGCTCTATATGACGCTCTGCATTCTTGAAGTCGGTGTGATAGGAATCAGTTTTAAAACGGCGGGGCTGCCGCTCCGCGAGGCATTTGCCCGCGCGGCAGAGGTCTTTGCCGATGAGCGGGCCTATTTTTTTCCCAATCCGGTCATCTGCCTCAGTACCTGTGAGCGGGTCGAGTTCTATTTCAGTGCACCCGATCTAGCAGAAGCGCAAGTGCATCTCCTTGCATGGCTCAAGAGAGCCATTGCAGAGCCATTTGAGCATCAACCCTACACTTACTTTGGCCTCGATGCATTTGTCCACTTGTGTCGCGTGACGAGCGGTCTCGATAGCGCTGTTGTAGGGGAGAGCGACATCCAGCGCCAGGTAAAGGTGGCTTATGCGCGCGCTGGCGAACGATTGCCCAGTTGTCTGCACTACGTATTCCAAAAGGCGCTTCGAGTGAGCAAGGGCGTTCGTTCGCAAACAGCTTGTACGGCCAATCTCTATAGCGCCGTATGGAAAATAATCGAGGAGCACGCATCTGAATATTCTCAGGTTTTATTGGTCGGCTATTCGGAGTGGAATCGGGGGTTGCTCTCTTTTCTACAACACAAGGGAGTCCAAAATATTTCTCTGATCACGCAGTCTCCCGACCAAATCCACTTACCCATTCCCGTCTATGGGAGAGAAGAGCTCGCTCGTTGGACCGACTACGACCTTATTTTTTGTGCGACCACCGCCACCGATTATCTCATTTACGGGAGCTCCCCCCGCAAACATCTTATCTTCGATCTCGGCGTGCCGCGCAATGTGGATCCGGCGGTGGGACTACAAGAGGGGGTTTTTCTCTATAACATCGAACAAATTGACCAGCAGCTAGAGCCCTCTCTCTCATCGCCTTCCGAAGAGCTGGTGCGAGAGCACGCCCTTCGGTTAGCGCGCCTTTACCGGGCTAAAATTCTGCGTGGCCGGGGAAGCGGGGGAAGGGAATCACGTCTCGAATGTTTTCCATCCCAGTGACAAAGAGGACCAATCGCTCAAAGCCCAACCCAAACCCCGCATGGGGCACGGTTCCATATTCGCGGAGCTCTAAGTACCACCAGTAGTCCTCTCGTTTCAGACCCAGCGCATCGAGTTTCCGTTCCAAGACGTCAAGCCGCTCTTCTCGTTGCGATCCGCCAATGATTTCCCCTATCTTAGGGACCAAGATATCCATCGCGGCCACTGTTTTTCCATCGGGGTTCTCCCTCATGTAAAACGCCTTGATCGCAGCGGGATAGTCGGTGATGATGGTCGGTTTTTTCGAATACTCCTCCGCGATGTAGCGCTCGTGTTCGGACTGGAGATCGGTGCCCCAAGCGACCGGAAACTCAAACTGTTTAGGCGCCTTTTTTAAAATCTCAATGGCCTGTGTGTAGGTGAGGTGGGCAAAAGAGTGGGCGGCCACTGCCTGTAACCGAGCCACGAGACCGTTTTCAATGAACTTGTCAAAGAACTCGAGATCCTCCTTGCAGTGGTCGAGGACATACTGCACACAGAAACGGAGGTAGCTCTCGGCGCACTCTCGGTCGGCGTCCAGATCGGCAAAGGCCATTTCAGGCTCAATCATCCAAAACTCAGCCAGGTGGCGCGAGGTGTTGGAGTTTTCTGCGCGAAAAGTGGGCCCAAAGGTGTAGACATCAGAAAGAGCGCAAGCGGCGATCTCCCCCTCAAGCTGTCCTGAAACCGTCAAGTAGGTCGGTTTGCCGAAAAAGTCTTTAGAGGCGTCGTCGAGATTTTTTTCCAGCGTAGTGACTCGGAACATCTCTCCCGACCCTTCCGCATCCGAAGCGGTGATGATAGGAGTGTGGAGATAGTAAAAGCCCCTGCTTTGAAAAAAGGTGTGAGTGGCAAACGCCAAAGCGCTCCGGACGCGGAGCACGGCTCCTTGTGTGTTGGTGCGAGGGCGCAGGTGGGCCAGAGTGCGCAAAAATTCAAAGGAGTGCCTCTTTTTTTGGAGCGGGTATTTCGTCGCATCACAAGCGCCCAACATTTTTAGCGAGTCCGCCTTGAGTTCCAGAGCCTGGTTCTTGCCAGGGCTTGCGACCAAATGGCCAGAAACAGAGAGGGAAGCCCCCGTCGTTAATTCCCCTGCGCTCGGAGCGACCACTTGCAAGTTGGCGAGAGTCGAGCCGTCGTTCACCTCGATGAAGGCAAAGGTCTTTTGGTCGCGCACGGTGCGCACCCAACCACATACGGTCACTTGTTTACCGATCAGTTTTTCAGGATGGGGTGCGTGAAGGATCTCTTTGATTTTTGTTCTCACTCGTAACTCCGCAGCAATGCAATTTCTTTTTTCCAGACAGGAGGCCCCTCAGGGGTCTCCAGGTATTTGGGAAGGTGTTTTGTTCTCGGGTCGGTCATCAAAAAACGGAACGCCTCCAACCCGATTTTCCCCTCGCCGAGACACGCATGACGGTCGACCCGCGAGCCGAGCTCTTTTTGGGAATCGTTGAGGTGGAAAGCGTAGAGGTGTTTGAGACCGATGTGCTTGTCGAATTCCTGAAGGGTATTTTCCCAGTCAGCAGGAGTGCGGATATCGTAACCGGCGGCAAAAATATGGCACGTGTCGATGCAAACGCCCACCGGAACTTTTTTGTGGACTGCGTGCAAAATAGCGCCGACCTGTTCAAAGCGGTACCCCACAGTGGTCCCCTGGCCAGCCGTTGTCTCTAGAAGAAGGCGCGTATGGACCACCCCCTCGAACTCGAGCAGACTCGCGATGATGGTCTCCAAGCAAGCCTCTTCAGTGCTCTTGGTCGCAGCGCCCGGATGGAAGTTGAGGTAGGGGATTTTCAAAAGGTGGCACCGTTCGATCTCTGCCCGAAAAGCCATCCGACTTTTTTCGAGCAAGGCCGGATCGGGAGAGCCGAGATTGATCAGGTAGCTGTCGTGACTCATCACCTCGCCGATACCCGTCTCTTCTAATGCTTTTTCCCAAAGAGCGATTTCCTCTGCGCCAATCGCGCGCCCCTGCCACTGCTTTTGATTGCTCGTAAAAAGCTGGATGGTCGTCGCACCAATATCTCGCCCCTCGTACAAAGCGTTGTGAGCGCCCCCCGCAGCTGAAGTATGAGCTCCTATACGACTTTTCATGAGATGCAGTATACTCCTTTTCATGGATACAGCGCAAACCGTTCTCAAGTCGGCCCGCCATTTTTTTGCAGGGACTCTCCTCAGCCGCCTCAGCGGCCTTGTACGCGATGTCGCGATGGCCTTTTCCTTCGGAAGTTCCCCCGAAATCGCAGCCTTCATGGTCGCCTACCGCCTCGCTTACCTGTTTCGACGGCTGATCGGAGAGGGCAATCTCCAAGCCGGATTCACCCCCGCCTTTGAAGCCGCCCGAATCAAAAGTCCCGAGGAAGCCGCGACGTTTTACCGCGACATTACCGCCTCCTTAGGCGTGGGAGTATTGGGAATTGTCCTCCTCTTAGAAGCGCTCTTTTGGGCCCTTCGACAAACGGCAAGCGACCCCGCTTGGTTAGAAATCCTCGACCTTTCCATGTGGATGATTCCAGGCCTGTTTTTCATCTCCCTCTACGCCCTCAACGCCGCCGTGCTCCAGTGCCAAAAACGGTATTTTTTTCCCGCCGTCGCCCCCGTCGCCTTCAACCTCGTCTGGATCCTCGCCACCCTCTGCATCCCCTCCGTCCCCTTCCTCGCCATGGCGGTCACAGGAGCGTTGGCCGCCCAGTGGCTCGTCACCGTCGATTGGAGCATCTCCTGGAGAGGCGCGCGCCTGTTTCAAGACAATTTCCGCACCCTCCTCAAACCCCTTTGGTTAGGTGTCATCGGCATCGGCGCCGTCCAAGTCAACAGCGCCGTCGACGCCCTTTTCGCGCGAGTCGCCGACGTGGCCGGCCCCACCTTTTTGTGGTACGCCATCCGGATCGAGCAGCTCCCACTCGCCCTCTTTGGGATTGCCCTGTCGGGAGCGCTCTTACCCCCCTTAACGCGCGCCCTACAGCAAGGAGACCCTGGCCGGTTCGGCTCCCTTTTGGAAGGCGCTTTCCGCTCCTCGACCGCGCTGATTTTGCCCTGCATGTTCGGCCTCTTTGCCCTCGGCGTCCCCGGCCTCAACCTCCTCTATGGACACGGCCACTTCGACCAATCCTCTATTTTTGAAACACTCGACTGCCTCTGGGGCTATGCTTGGGGGCTGCTCCCCTCCGTCTGGGTTCTCCTCCTCGCAGCGAGCTTCTACGCAGAAAAGTCATACCACACTCCTATGAGAGCCTCCCTCCTCTCCGTCGCCCTCAACATCGCGCTCAATGCCCTCTTCGTCTTCGCCTTTCAGTGGGGAGCCGTCAGCATCGCCCTCGCCACATCGATCAGCGCCTGGTTCAATGCGGTGTACCTCTTAAGAGCGGTCAAACAACCCGTCTTGGGGAGTTTTGTCGTGAAGATGGGTGTCGCTTGCGCAGTGCCCGCTGTAGCGACATTTTTTGTGGCTCAAGCGTGGATGGGGGAGACCCTGTCGAGGAGCGTGGGAGAGCAGTTGGTCCAGTTTGTGGCGCTCTCCGCTCTCTACGGCGGGGGAGTCGTCGCTTGCGCTTGGGGGCTCAAGCTCCAAGAGTTTTTCGATCTGTTGGGGAGAAGGGTCAGGGGCGT
>CAIVVG010000093.1 GCA_903909295.1 uncultured Chlamydiae bacterium | reverse complement strand
TGATGGGTGGTGCTTCTTTCCGCCTCCACCCTTTCCTTTTGACCATGAAAAGGTGATTTCATCCTTGTTTCTTGACCACGGATAAGTGACGTACCCTTGCCTTTTGATGAATAGTGTTGTAAAAACAGCCTATTTTCTAGTTATTATGATGTCATAAAACGCTTACAATAAGCTTGTTGTGCAGTAACCTTTCTTTTTAACCACGGGAATGGCAAACTTACCTTGGAATGAAGAGAACTATTGATTGGCACCTTAGGGAATGGAAGTCTGACAAGCACAGGAAGCCCTTGCTGCTTCGGGGGGCTCGTCAGGTAGGGAAGACTCACGCGGTTCGGAAGCTGGGAGAGCAGTTCGAACAGATCGTGGAGATCAACTTCGAGTTGGCAGCGGAAGCTCGCCCCATCTTTGAGCAAGATTTACGCCCAGAAAGAATCCTTCGCGATCTACAATTTTATACTTCTCAACCTATCGAACCTGGTAAAACGCTCCTCTTCTTCGATGAAATTCAAGAGGCCCCCCAAGCGATCTTAGCGCTCCGCTACTTTTTTGAAATGATGCCCTCTTTACACGTTATTGCTGCCGGGTCTCTCTTTGACTTTGCCTTAGAAAAAGTGGGGATTCCTGTCGGCAGGGTGTCGAGTATGTATATGTACCCCCTTTCTTTTCTGGAGTTTCTGGCTGCTTGCGGCCATCCATCTTTGGTAGAAGCTATTTTGAACGGCGAAGAATTTTCAGATGTGATTCATCAGAAGCTCTTAGGGTTGGTAGGGGAGTATCTAGCTATTGGAGGGATGCCAGAAGCAGCCTCAAAATGGGTAGAATCAAAAAATCCTAAACAATGCTTCCAAGTCCATCACGACCTGATCGCATCCTATCGACAAGACTTTGAGAAATACGCAATGGAACACCAGGTGCCGTGTGTAGAGACTCTTTTTCGGCAACTTCCCCACTTTATCGGCGAGCAGTTTCAATATAAAAACATTCATGGGAACTATAGGAAACGTGAACTGGCCCCCTGCCTATCCCTTCTTTGCAAAGCGAACGTAATCCACCGGATTTACCATAGCGCGGGGAACGGCATTCCTCTTGGTGCAGAAATGAATTTGGAGTGGTTTAAAATCATCCTCGTGGATGTCGCCCTTACGCAAGCTCTTTTGGGTTTTGATCTTTCCACTTGGTTCCTCCGGCCTGGAATTGAGTTTATCAATCGCGGGACCATTGCCGAATCCTTCGTTGGGCAGGAGCTACGTGCCTACGCACATCCTTTAAGAGAGGCGAATCTATTTTTTTGGAGGCGCGCGGAAAAAAGCAGCTCTGCTGAGATAGATTATCTCCATGAAAGGGATCAAGTGGTCATCCCCATAGAGGTGAAAAGCGGACACACAGGGACGCTTAAAAGCATGCACCTGTTTCTGGCCGAACATGCAGAAACCACCCCTTACGGGATCCGCTTCTCCTCCCAGAATTACTCCCGTTTTGAAAAGCTCGATTCCCGCCCCCTCTACGCCGTCGCCACCCTCGCGCACGAGGACCAAAGGCCGGGGCTTCTGGCGTTAATTTAAGAAAAGATGAGTTTTTGGGCTCTTTTGCTCACGCGGGGGGTGTCTTGTGTCTGGCGTTTGCGCTTGTCGACCTCTTGCTGAGCCGTGC
>CAIVVG010000092.1 GCA_903909295.1 uncultured Chlamydiae bacterium | reverse complement strand
TTCGGTTCTTTTGAGCCTATTTTCGATGCAAAAATGGGGGGCTATATACTGTTGTCGATATTGCCCCCCATATTTGAAGTCGAAAAGAGGCCAAAATAATCCAAAAACTCGATGAAATATTTTTTACAGAACACCCTCTTAGGAGAATCCTGATTTTTGCCAGCATCCCTTTAGCGGAAAGCTGCCTTTTCTCAGCTGACTATACCAGCTTGTATTTCTGTAGCCTGCTCTGGATTTTTTCGGGAACCGTGTAGGTAACAATTCGCTTCTCTAGCAAGTTGTGGAGCACTTTCTTGAGCCCCCCAGAAATCTTACTGTGCCCCAAATAATGGGATATCTCTGCAGTAGAGAGGGCTCCCTTCTCACGAATTAGACGAACGACCATCTCTTCTAGCGACTCAGGCCTTGACTCGGGCCTCGACTCAGGCCTTAGCCCACTTGTCTCTTCCCTCAAAATCCATGAAGGAGCAGAGGGAGCTAGGGCAAAAATAGAGGCTGGGAAAAAAGTGGTCACTACGGACTGAGAACGCACTTCCCAGCTGGGAGGTGGATTGCGGTTTTCCCTACACCACTCAATGATATTGAGGGTCCCCGTACCCCATTTTTCAATGATCCCCGCTCGATAAAATACACTGGCGATGATGGGGTTCCACGGCTTGGATTCGTGTGGATGGGCCAATTTCTCGGGGGTCATATCAAAGTGAAGAACGCCGGGGTTGATGATTTCCATCCGATCGTTGTACATCGCAATGGCCACAGCGCCCCCTGGAATGGTATAGTCTCGATGACAAAGAGCATTCGCTGTAGCTTCTCTCACTGCAAGAGGAGGATAGAGGGGATAATCCTCCCGAATGAACTTCCCTGGAATTACCTGCCCCGCGATAGGCATATAATCCAACAAAAACTGCTCCCCTCTTCGCAAGAGATTAAAAGCATGGCCCCAGTAATCGCGATTATCTGAAACATGGGACAGGCGATCTGTCCCTCGAAAACGGGCTAAGCGAATCGCAAGTTGCGGATACCCCGAAAAAAGGCGCTCGCTTTTTCCATACAACGCAACTGCAGCATTGATGAGACGGCCCTGATCAAAAAGACCTAATCCACGCAAAATTGATTCCGTATCTGTAGATTTCGGCTGATTCATGCGCCCCAGTTGAATCGCATTTTTCAGGGTGATGAGTATTTCCTCTTCGTCCAAGTCCTGCGGGGTCACCCACTCGGGAGCTAACTCATTTTCCCAACGGCGATGCGCATGCAACTTATCTACAATGCGTCTTTCATATTCCTCACGGGGCATGATCTGTGTCGTGGGCCCTCGTCGAATATAGGGACGGCCGTCATAACAGTAAGTCCCCATTTTTCCAGGTACCCGAATGGCCACCACTGCCTTACCCCCGTTCAATGCAATCGTTTCGACTTCCGGAAATATCGGCGGGTCTATCCGTTGCAACTCGACCATCACATCTTCGAGGGTTTTCGGCGAGACCTGTTGACCGAGAATCTCCCCTTTATCGGAAATCCCCAAAAGGACAAATCCTCCCCCACCGTTCAGCAAAGCACACACTGTCTTCGCTGCTTCCGTTCTCTGCCCAGAAGTTTTCTTAAACTCCAAGCGCTCCGACTCTCTCTCTTTGACAAGCTCTTGAAGTTCTCTTAAATGCATACGCCTCTCTCAAGAGAGAAATTGTACGTCCAAATTCTTTTTTTGACAAATTTTTCATGGAAAAATAATGAGGTATTCTGGTAATCCTAGATGTTTCCAGCGAGGTAAATTGAGATGGATATTCTAGTGGTGGGAACGGGCTACGTGGGCCTGGTGACGGGGACTTGTTTTGCTACAATGGGCCACCATGTCACCTGTTTAGACATTAACAAAGAGAAAATTGCCAAGCTCCTCAAGGGAGAGATTCCTATTTACGAGCCGGGATTGGAAGAGCTGGTCAAGCGCAATGTGCAGCAGGGGCGTCTTCACTTCACCACCGACTATGCAATAGGGGTCAAATCAGCTCTCGTCTGTTTTATCGCCGTTCCGACTCCATCGAGAGAAGATGGTTCTTGTGATACGAGCTACGTAGAAGCAGCGGCTCGCCAGATCGCCGCTCATTTGGACGGCTATCGGGTGATTGTCAATAAATCGACTGTTCCCGTCGGGACCGCTTACCGAGTGGCCGAGGTCATTCGCGAGGAGCTAGCTGGCAGAGAGATCCCTTTTGATGTCGTGTCCAATCCAGAATTTTTAAAAGAGGGCTCTGCGGTCCAAGACTGCCTCAAGCCCGATCGAATCATCATCGGCGCAGATAACGCCAGGGCGGCCGATATCCTCAAAGAACTCTACTCCGCTTTCACACTCAGTCACGACCGGATTTTAACGATGGACATCCTCTCTGCTGAGATGACCAAGTACGCGGCCAATGCGATGCTCGCTCTTCGGATCTCGTTCATGAATGAGATCGCCTCGATCTGCAAGCTGGTCGGCGCGAATGTGAACGAAGTGCGCAAGGGGATCGGCTCTGACCAACGGATCGGCTACAGCTTTTTGTATGCGGGCGCGGGTTACGGGGGGTCTTGTTTTCCCAAAGATGTGCAAGCGCTCCGAGAAATGGCCAAGAAAGCGGGCGCAGATCCCCTTCTTCTCGAAGCGACGGAAGAGGTCAATCGAAGGCAGAAAAAAGTCCTCGCGGCCAACATGATTCAGTACTTTTCCAAACGGGGCGGTTTGAAAGGAAAGACCGTTGCGGTGTGGGGCCTTGCCTTCAAACCAGACACGGACGATGTAAGGGAAGCTCCTGCGCTCAGCTTCATCGAAGATCTGATCGCTCAAGGGGCCTCCGTCAGAGTCTTCGACCCGGTGGCCATCCCCAACGCACAAAAAATATTGGGCCATATGCCCAATATCCTGTGGTGCAAAGATGAGTTTGAGGCAGCATCTGGAGCCGATGCGATTGCGCTCTTGACTGAGTGGAAGCAATTCCGCTTCATCGACTTTCAACCCATTCAAGAACAGATGAAGGGGATTGCGTTCTTCGATGGGCGCAATCAGTACAAACCTCTGGAGATGAAAAAGCGGGGCTTTGACTACATCTCAATTGGAATCCCCGACCAATTGCAGAAAGTCTCCTCATGAGAGAAAAAAAGACCGCAGAGACGCTGAGAACGCGGAGATCTCAGCGAAAACTAAAGAACCACTTCCTCCTCTGCGATCTTTGCGTTCTCAGCGCCTCTGCGGTTCATTTTTTTCCCCCTCCCCAGGCGCCCCATGAATAAAACCGTTCTCGTTACAGGGGGAGCGGGCTATATCGGTAGCCACACCTGCAAGGAGCTCGCTAAAGCGGGTTTCACCCCCATTACCTACGACAATCTCTCCACAGGCCATCGGTACGCGATAAAATGGGGTCCTTTTGTAGAGGGCGACCTAAGAGACCAAGCGCTGCTCCGCGCTACTTTGAGAGAGTACCGCCCCCTAGGCGTGCTCCACTTTGCCGCAGATGCTCTAGTGATTGAATCGATGCGCAATCCGGCCAAGTACTACAGCAACAATGTGGCCGGTTCCCTCTCTTTACTCGAAGCGATGCGGGTGGAGGGGGTCCAAAAACTCATCTTCTCCAGCACGTGTGCGACCTACGGCCACCCCCAATTTTCTCCCCTGACCGAAGAGCATCCTCAGCTGCCGAGCAACCCTTACGGCCGAACTAAATGGATGGTGGAACAGATCATTCAGGATTTTGGAGCGGCCTACGGCCTCGATTGCGTGGCTCTGCGCTACTTCAACGCTGCGGGAGCCGACCTCGATGGAGAGATCGGAGAGAACCACACGCCGGAGACCCATCTCATCCCCTCTTTGCTTTTGACGGCTTTGGGCAAGCGGAGCGAATTTGTCATGTACGGGACCGACTTCCCCTCTCGAGATGGGAGCGCGATCCGAGATTATGTCCACGTGGCCGACCTCGCTCGGGCTCATCTGCTCGCGCTCAACTGGATCGGAGCCCATAGAGGCTTTACGGCGATCAATCTGGGAACGGGACGGGGGATCTCCGTCCTTGAACTTTTGACGCAAATCCAAAAAACGTGCAATCGGCAGTTTGCGGTAAAAAAAGAGCCGAGGCGGGAAGGGGAACCGGGCGTCTTGACGGCAGACAATAGCAAAGCGCTTAAGGTGCTTGGATGGGAGCCACTTTGCTCGGATGTGCCAACCTTGATCCACTCCGCTTGGGAATGGCACAAAAAATGATTTTTGTTGCGCTGAGCTTTGTGATCTTGCGCCACTCCTTGCTCGCCACTCTCTGGTTTGCCGCCCTTTTGGGG
>CAIVVG010000091.1 GCA_903909295.1 uncultured Chlamydiae bacterium | reverse complement strand
CCTCGGCAAATTCCCGAGAGTGGTGCCGGACGTCGTAGCCGATGAACACCCGTCCTCTCTTCTGCAAGTAATTGGCGAGAGCTTGTGTGGCAACGCCGATGGTGTAGGTGTTCATCCGATTGGGGCCGACTCCCATCAGGCCGCGCATGCCGCCGGTGCCGAAGGAGAGGTTTTTGAAAAAGGCGTCGGAGAGAGCTTGGGGGTCCTCTTTTTGGAGGCGCCGAATCTCGGCCTTCATCTCTTCGGGAAAGGGGCCATCCAGCCACGCTTGAATCTGATCCATTACACCGTAAAATTTTGTTCTAGGAGGTTGTCTAAGTAGGTGAGGCACTGTTCTTGGATATGGAGCGCAGGAACTACAGGCGCATCGGGGTGGTTGATCCCTTCGCACCGTTTGGCGGCCTCTTCCCAGTCCTGTTTATCGTTCAAGTGGTAAGCCCACCAGGGAAATGTGCGGCATTGCGTGGGGCGCGCTTCATAGACCGAGCAGCGGTTATCCTTCAGAAACACGCAGTCATAGGACTCGGGGCGGTCTTGGAGGATGTAGTATTCCCCCTCAAGGCGCGTATACTGGGCGGCAAACTCTTCAGGAGAAAGTTTGTGGTGGGCAGCGAGCCGGTGGAGGTCGGGCTCGGAGATGTAGACGTAGCCAGGCGTTCCCGTGCAGCACTGGCCACAGCCGGTGCACTTGAAACGAAGACCGTCCTCAAACCAAATTTCTTTTTTTACAGATTCCATGTAACTTTTTCTGTTCTTTGTTTTTTCCAGCCTTCTTTCCATCCATACACATGGACTGTGCAACCCGTCTCATCGAGGTCGATCAGGTTCCAAGAGGCTTTGCTGACTTGAGCGCAGCTTCCGCTGTCCAAGACGAGGGGGAGTTGGTTTTTCTGGAGGTCGGCGAGGATATGGCTGTGCGTATGTCCGTGCAAGTACATCCGCGCGTGGGAGTGTTTTTTGAGCAATTGCTCTAGCGCTTCGCTCCGCTCGAGGGTGCGGGAGTGGTGGTCGTGCTGAAAAAAGGGATAGTGGTTGAGGACAATCACCGATTCAGTTCGGGGGATCAGCTGCAAGACCTTGTCCAAATTTCCCTCGAGGACCTCAGAGAAAAGGCCCCTCGATGAAGTGAGACCGCGGGCGACCGAGGTGTCTAAAGCAACCACCCACCACCCATCTGCAATCCGGTGGGCCTCTAACCCATCTTCTTTAAGAGTAAAGGGGCCAAGAGACGGCTTTTGGACATTGGTCAGGTAGCGGTAATAATGCTTTTCTCGAAAACTTTTCCCCGTGTAGTGGTCGTGATTGCCCGGAATAGCGAGCCACGGCGACTCGATCTTTTGGACAAAGGCCACCGCCTTCAAGAACTCCTCTTTGAGCGAAGTCGTTGTAAAATCGCCTCCCAAGAGGACCAGATCGACACCCAGTTCCTTAAATAGCTGAGGGAGCGCCAACACAGGCTCCTCAGCTAAGCTGCCACTGCGCATAAGGAGCCAGTTGAGGTTGCCCAAAAGTCGTTTGGAAAGCAACCTCAAGGGGTTCCATGTCAGGTGGGTGAAGTGGAAGTCAGAAACGTGAGCAAATCGCAACTCTTAAATCCTCGGAGTTTTCTTTCTAGTTGGTTTCGCGGAGCGGGGCTTTGCCTTATTGCGGTCAAAGATCGGCACCCGGTTTTTCATCTTTTTGTTTTTTTCTGCAGGCGTCAGATCAGAGGAAACTCTCGCCTTTTTGGTTTGTTTGACCTTCTCTTTCGCCTGTTTTTTGACTTGCTTCTCAGTCGGTTTCCGATTGGGGATCGGGGGCAGCGCCTCTTCGAGAGCCTCGTCGCGATGGACAGATCGAACTACTTTGCGATTCAATTTTTTAATATGGTGCGGAAGGTCTTTCATGGTGGGTCTCCTTTGTGAAATGATTTTACCAGATTTTGGAATTGAGCCCATACTTTCTTCGGTTGGAGGAGCGTTTTCCAATGGCGGGAAAGCAGTTTAGGGGGAGGGACCACGAGGCCCGGACCCCAGCCGGGATGCCAAAGCCGAATCGCATTGAGGGTCAGGGTAGGGATTCCCAAGCAGGAGGCGAGGTGCCCCGGACCCGAATCGTTGCCGATGAAAAACCCCGATTCATAGAGCAACTCGGCCACATCGTCGAGAGTGGGTAAGCGCCCCAAGAACACCGGCTCAAACCCCCCTTTTTCCAGTAGAAGAGCCAGCTGCCGGAACTTGGCCTCCGGCCAGTTCTTTTCCACGTCTCCACTCGTCGTATGGAGGACGACCCGTTTGGGAAAGCGGCGGTAAGTGAGGTGGGGCGCCACCTTAAGACCATTGTCCTTGGTTGGGGAGCCCCCAAAAAAGCGCTCCACCGCGAGCATCACATTGTCCAGGAGGGTGAGGTTCCGGTCACAGACCCAGTCAAGGCCCTCTCTCAAGGGACCGTGTTTGCTCTCCACGTAGGCCCCAAAGAGAGAGTACACTTGGGGGAAAGTGGCTCGGATGTACCTGGCTTTAGGGGTATTGTCATGCTCGAGGAAGATAGCGTCGAACCCACCTAGCAGCTCCACCTCTTTTTGGTCGGCAAAGGAGTACCCCTGCCAGCCCTTAGGAAAACGGTGGTTGGTGAACGTCACTACCTCAAAGCCCCGCTCCTTGAGCTGGGCCGAGGCCGTATGGAGAATCAGGGCGTCGCCGATTCCATCGGCGCACACAACAGCTATTTTCATGACTTCGAGTGTACTAGTTATAGTATTTAGGCTGGAAGAGGACGATTTTGCCGCTTAAGGGGGGCAAGTTCAAGAGGTAGCTCGCTGAATCGAGCGGTTTGGTTTCCGCTAGGCCAGTCATCAGGTCGATGGCTGTGGTTTGTCTCAAGCCAGACATCTCGATCGTCTCTTGGGCCCCTTTGCGGCCAAAGTTGATTGCAAGGAGCTGCAGGTACTGGGTCCCTTTTTGGCGGTACAGGAGAATGAGCACGTTGCGATGGGGGGTGTTGGGCACGCCGATGAGTTCTGCGCTTTCGATCGCTCGGTCGCGGCGGACTGAGAGCATCCGCTGGAGTCCCGCGCCAAAAGAGCGAGGGGTTTTGAGCTGGAGTGGCAAACTGGGGTAGAGGGTCGACTCATTGGGACCCAGCAGGTCCAACGGATCTTGAGAAGAGGGGAGGGCCCCTAAGACATCTGAGAGCGATACGGAAAAAGCCCCCGGTTGCATCGCGTAGAAAAAGGCGAGGAGCTGATGCGCCTGAGAAACCTTCTCTTGCTGCGTTGTAAAATCATCGATCTGTAGAGCGCCTATGCAGTATCCGGCCCAAGTGGAGAGGGGGAGGTTTTCTCCGCTCGGTTGTTTGAGCCGGACGAGGTCTTCTCTGAGGAGAAGGCGTTTGAGCACATCTCCTGTGAGTTGCTCGTCGTAATAGAGGTATTTTTTATTGGGGGTATTGAGCCACAGCGACCAGTCGCAAGTGAATCGATCGAAGGGCTGGAGCATGTGGACGAGACGCTTTGTGTCAACCCCTTGTTCGAGCAGCAGCCGGTAGGTAAATCGGAGCACTTCAGCATCTTCCGCAATCAGCGCGTGTAAAAGAGCGGGACGGGTCACCGTATCGGCCATGAAATCGGAGGCGACATTTTCCAAAGCTTCAAAATTCCCTTCGGTCTCCTGCATAGAAAACGCGCCCAATTTGCGCGTCCAAAGAGAGAGTGTGCTTTGCGCATTGAGGGGCGTATCGACATCCAAGGTGACGATCTGCTGCCCGAGTTCGTAGACTGAATGAAGGGCATCTGCCGCAGCGAGCCGCATCGCAGCAAAAGAAGACCCCAGCCAACCCACTACAGGGCTTAGTTTTTCTTCTTTCAGATAAATCCAGCGGCGCATCTTGCCGTCTTGCCCCGCCACTTTGCCCGTTGCATTCCAGTGGCTCTCTTTCACGTATGAGGTAAACTGTTCGGGGACATATCCCTTTTTATAGAGATCTTGCAGGCTCAGCCACGGGATATTGGCCACGGTGCCTCCCTGCAGCACAACGGGGAGAAGATTCCAGTCGGACGAGTCGATTTCAACGAGGTGATAGAGTCCCGGATAGTCGGCCACATTTTGTAGAGCGAGAGAAAAATCGATGCCCAGACCCGTGCTATTTCCAATGACATCACCTATGAGGGCAATGCTTTGCCGCCCCGCTGTCTGAACCAAGGCTTCCCAATCAGCCAGCGTGCCAAAGCGAGGATCGATACGCAAACTGATCCGGTGCGTTCCCCCTTCTTTGAGCCCCACGAACCGGATCGCTTGGATGCCGAGAATCTTGAGCGCTCCTAAATAGGCCTCATCGCCCACCACTTGGAGGGCGTTTTTCCCCGCTGGCACAGCCACGGAGGCCAGATCGATCGTCATCCAGCAAGAGGCAAACGAGAGACACCCTTGAGGTTGGGGGGACGGAGAGGGAGGGGGGAGAGTAGAGAGATCGAGCGTGTACTTCTTGGATAAGAGGCCAGCCTGATAGAGCATCGATTCGGAGATCAAATCCGAGTCGGCACATAAAGAAACGGCTGCAAAGCAGAGGAGTGTGGCTCTTTTAAACATCTCCCCAGCTGTACTGGTTTTAGGGAGGAAATGTCAAGTCTCTTTGACTCTGAGGCGAGCGCAAAGCCCTTTTACGGTGCTCGACTCTGCGCTGATATGCCTCTTCCTTTTACTCTTCCTCTTTGGCGTCAGCGATGAGCGCTTCTGAAAGGAGCGCGATCCCAGCTACTGAAACCGCATGGGAAAGGCTGCTCTTGACCACTTTCGCGGGATCGACCACGCCTGTTTTCAAAAGGTCTTCCACTTGTTCTGTGAGAGCATTGAATCCAAAAGAGGGCCCTTTAAGGAGCACTTCTCCCAAGAGGACGGAGGCATCGCAGCCGGTGTTGAAGATGATCTGCCGGATCGGAGCTTCGCAAGCGCGCAGCAAAATTTGCGCTCCGACGGATTCTTCTGCATTCAGCGAGAGGTCCTGTGCAGCTCGACTGGCTCTCAGCAAGGCAACGCCCCCGCCTGGAACGATGCCTTCTTCCAATGCTGCTCGAGTGGAGTTGAGGCTATCTTCGTACATCTGTTTTCTTTTTTTCGCCTCAGACTCGGTCCATGCGCCCACTTTGATGACGGCAACGCCCCCCTGCAATTTCGCTTTCCGCTCTTCGAGTTTTTCTCGATCGTAGTTAGAGGTGGCGTTTTTGATTTGCGCGTCGATCTGGGCAATGCGCGCTTTGATAGCTTTTGCATCTCCGCCGCCGCCGACAAAGGTAGTTTTGTCTTTTGCAATAGTGATTTGCGCCGCTTTGCCGAGGAGATCAAACCCGGCCTCTTTGAGAAGAAGCCCCTTGTCTTCCGCGATGAGCTGGGCCCCTGTCAAGATGGCGATATCTTCCAAAATAGCTTTGCGCTGATCGCCAAATGCAGGCGCCTTGATCGCTGCGATTTTGAGCGTTCCGCGCAATTTATTGATGACCAAGGTGGAGAGAGCGTCTCCTTCAAGATCTTCCGCGATGATAAGGAGAGATTGGCCCGCCCCCGCCACCTGCTGCAAGATAGGCAAGATCTCTTGCGCGGAAGAAATCTTCTTGTCGGTGATGAGCACGAGGGGAGTGGTCATCTCGACCATTTGCTTTTCGGCATTCGTATTGAAATAGGGGCTGATCCAACCGCGGTTGATCTGCATCCCGTCGACAATTTCAATGGTGGTCTCAGTCCCTTTGCCCTCTTCGATAACGACAACTCCCGTTTTCCCGACCTTGGCAAAGCACTCTGCGATCTTTGTTCCCACTTCTCCATTTCCAGAAGCCGAGACCGAGGCGATATTGCGCGTCTCTTCGCTGTTTTTAATCGGAGTGGCCATCTTGTCGATCTCTCCCAGCACCCGCTCGAGCGCCTTGTCCATCCCCCGTTTGATCCCAATCGGATTGGCTCCAGAGGCGATATTTTTCATTCCCCCCTGAACAAGAGCGCGCAGAAGGACGATCCCCGTCGTCGTCCCATCGCCCGATTTTTCTTTGATCTTCGCTGCGACCTCTTTGCCCATCGAGACCCCCATATTGATGAAGGGATCTTTCACCTCGACCTCTTTGGCAATCGTATTTCCGTCGCTCGTGATGGTCGGAGAACCCCAAGAAGCTTGCAATCCCACAGTTCGGCCACGCGGTCCGAGAGTCACACACACTACATCGGCCAGTTTATCGATCCCCTCGCGCAGAGCGTTGCGGGCATCTTCATCAAACAGGATCTCTTTGGGATTCGTCATACATTTCCTCACGGGTTAAAGTGGAGGATTCTACGACTTAAAAAGTTTCATGTCTAGAGTGAACTTGCTTGTAGACGGAACTCTTCGGCACGCCCTGCAAACGCGCCGCCTGTTTGATCGCCTCTTTGAGAGACAGTCCATGCAGTTCTTGGAGCATTTCAATCAGTTCATCCAACGGCATTTTGTCCTCAGGGATCTTGCCCAACGCAAAGCTCAAGACGATTTCCCCCTTAGGAGGGTGCTCCTTAAAATGGGCCATCAGCTCTTTCGGAGTGCCCCGGCGACACTCCTCAAACGTCTTGGTCATCTCTCTTGCCACGGCAACCTGCCTCTTCGGATCGATCTCATCCACTGCTTCCAACGTGTCCATGAGCCGCTGAGGACTCTCAAAAGCCACCGTTGTCCCCGGATAGCACAACACCTGCCGGAGCATCTCTTTCGGTTTACGCGGTAAAAAGCCGATAAACTGGAACCGCTCTGTCGCAAAACCCGATAAGACCAGCGCCTGAATCACACTGCACGGCCCCGGAATGGGAGTAAACGGAAGGCTCCGCTCTATACAAGCCTGAATCAGGATCAGGCCCGGGTCATTGATGCAAGGGGTCCCCGCATCGGAAATCAGCGCAAGCGTCGCCCCACCCTCGAGCTGCGCAAGGATCTGTTCAAGCAGTTGCCGCTCTTTGAACTGGTGGTAAGAGACAAGTTTTTTTTTGATTCCATACCGATCCAGCAAGATCGCACTGCGGCGAGTGTCCTCGCAGAGGATCGCATCGGATGAGGAGAGGGCCTCCAAGGCTCTAGAGGAGATATCCCCCAAATGACCAATGGGGGTTGCAATCACGAACAACATAGGTGGCACTCAGGATCGAACTGAGGAATGGAGGCTTTGCAGGCCTCTGCCTTACCGCTTGGCTATGCCACCAAAAGGCCCTCATTATGAGGGAAGGGGCCCCCTGAAGTCAATGAGTTTTTGGACTGGGGCTGGAGTTCACGAATTATTAGACTATAACTGAATAATTATTCGGGTATGGTTAGTCGCGGCCGAGGGCCTGGAAGATCGCTTGGTCTTGGCTGAGATCCAGGTAGTTGAAGTGATTGCCTTCGGGGGCCAGCACTACATAAATCACTCCGCGGCTCTGGTCGTGCAGGAGCGGGATGTCGTACTCCGGAGTAATACGAGAACCGAGGTCTCTCCAAACAACAATATTCACTTCGTAGAGTTGTGAGATTGTGTAAAATTCGGCAATGCCCCCAAATTGGCAGTCGCGTTCCATGGTGTCAAAATAGAGCTCAGGTGTGTAGTTATTGAGGGCTGTTTCGACGAGATTGAGCTTGTTAAGGTCTGTTGTAGCAATCTTGTTCTCCTCGGGGGATAATCCAAAGCTTAATAACGCCGTTAAGCTTGCTTTTTCTGCTTCCAATTGCGGTAATCGATTCGCTTTATCGGCTTCCATGGCCCTACCTAGGTACTCTCGGAATTGTTCATCATGTGCGTTGTATCTTGCCCGCATCTCCCTAACCACTTCCTTACGTAATGTGAGAACATCGCCAATGGGTTTTTCCAATCTACCCAAGCTTTTCAGCCGCGCTAGACCTTCGATACAGCAGTTTAGCCAGCAGTTTCCGTCCGGATCTTTCGGAATGATGCAATTCGGATCTGGGTTCGGTACTTCTCTGGGCGTTGGGACAGCTGCCTTCGGTTTAGGGGGAGGGGCTGCTGCGACTGCTTTGGGTGCGGGGGCTGCCGTAACTGGAGCTGCGATTGCTAGTGAGGTAGGTACAGGAGCAGGGGCTTGTGGGGGAGGGGTAAGTGTTGAAGGCGGGGTGGGGCTGCGCAGGGTGTCAATGACCCGTTTTCCGGCATAGAGCAAGGCTCCAACAGCGGCCACGCGCAGCGCAGTGCGGGTAGGCTCCGAGTTAAGGCACTCCACGGCTTTGTCTCGAACGAATCTAAATGTGCAGCTTCCTGCTAACGATATTGATGAAATCATAATTATATTATATCAAAAATGACTAAATAATTAAATG
>CAIVVG010000090.1 GCA_903909295.1 uncultured Chlamydiae bacterium | reverse complement strand
CTTTTGAGCCTATTTTCGATGCAAAAATGGGGGGCTATATACTGTTGTCGATATTGCCCCCCAAATTTGAAGTCGAAAAGAGGCCAAAATAATCCAAATACTCGATGAAATATTTTTTACAGAACACCCTCTTATGGTCGCTGGAATGGCGATGCACTCAGATGGGGAAGAGATCCTTTTGAAAAACGGATCAAAGCAGGGAAATCTCTGGGGCATTAATCTCTATCTCCACCAATCTGATGATGAGTGGATCGAGTACGACTCTGTAATCAACCTGAGACCCTCGCAGGGCAATGATTCTAGAGGAGTGGATGATCCAGCTACCCGTCAAAAAATTCGAGAAATCGTCAATCACCTAGTAAAGCAAATATGACTTCAGGATCCGACCATCTAGAAGCAGCAAGAGCGAGTTGGGCAAAGTTTTCTCTGATCGAGCAAATGGCCAACATCGGCAGTGAAGTCAGTCGAGCTCTTCGAGCAAAAGATAACCAACCGCGCTATTGGGGCGCCGTGGCCCGAGCCTTGGATCTATTTTATCTTACTGTCGAGGATCCTCGATGGAGGGGTCGGCTGAGAGAAATTTTACGAGTTCGAGAACTCTTTGCTGCAGCAGCTCTTGGGAGCGATGAATTCAAAACATCGCTTCAATATTTAGAGGGCTACTTCGACTACTTTGCAAGGCTCGCTCGGCCTGATCCCAGATGAAGTCAGTTACCCTGGTTGTCAGCGTAGTCTTGGACCGCTTTGAGAAAGGCTTCTCTAGGTACGGCAGAGTTTTCGGCACAGAACTTATCTGCGGCTGCAAATAAGGGTTGCTCAGCTAGGTCTCGGTGACCCGGCAAGTGAAAGAACATAGTTAGAGCCTGGGGGATGGACACTTCAGACACTTCCCCTTCGATATTCACTCCTGCGAGACGTCCCTGTAACACGGCAATGACCAACCGGTGCGCTTTCCCCTGGTTACAGACCCTGTTTCCATTCTCATAGGAATCTCCCAAGGCTAAGTTTGATCGATTGAAGAACTCCCCCCTGAAAAGGGGAGAGTTCTTCAATCGAAAAGAGGCCAAAATAATCCAAAAACTCGATGAAATATTTTTTACAGAACACCCTCGTAGGCATTGTCTACATAACCGGCCTCCTTTATGATGTCTCTTCATGAGGCTCCTCGGGTTTTGTCTTATTGTCGCGCTGCCGCTCTTTGCAGAGAATGAACTGGTCGTCGATCTGCGCAATCCTACATTCAAAAACGGCATCTTGTACACCAGCCAGGGGGGGATCATTCAGAATGACGACATCCGCATTCAGGCGCGGACGATCCAGTACTTCCACCGAACGGAGGAGGGCAAGCAGGTGCAGCGGATCGAGGCGGAGGGGGACCTGATGATCCAGTACAAGGGGCGGGCTTATGTGGGGAGTGAGCTGGAGTTCGACCTGCTGGAAAACAGGGGGACGATTTACGATGGAAAGACGTTCTCTTCGATGTGGTATGTGGGGGGAGATGCGATCAGTTTGTGTCCGGATGGGAGCTACAAGGTGATCAATGCTTCGATCACGACGTGCGAAAACCGGGATAGCTCTTGGGATTTGCATGCGGGGAAGGTGGCGGTGACGAAGGATCACTTGCTCTCGGCCAAAAAGATCCGGTTCCGGTTCTTTAAGATCCCGGCGTTTTGGCTCCCCTCTTTCAAGATGAATCTCAAGAAGTTCAAAGAGCCGATTTTTCGCTACTTTATCAACTGGGACAAGGGGCAGGGGCCGAGGGCGGGTTTTCGCTATCAGCTCTACTCGTGGGCTGATTTTGCTCTCTATGGGCGGTTGGAGTACCGCTGGGCGACGGGCTGGGGGGGGGCGATTGAAACGGAGTATTTCCCTCCGGGGGCAAAGGTGTCGTTTACGACGAGGAACTACTTGGCGACCGATCGGTTAGAGACGGCTCCGGACAAGATGCGCCGTTATCGGGTGCAGGGGGCTTATAACCGAACGAGCGAAAATGATAAGACGCATGTGACGCTGACGTGGGATAAGTACAGCGATGTGCGGATGCCGGGGGATTTTAAGAGCGAAGATTTTGAGGTGAATACAGCGAAGAGGACGATCCTTTACGTTCACCACAAAGAGGATTTGGCGGTGGGGGCGTTCAAGTTGCGTCCTCGGGTCAATCCGTTTGAGTCGATCAAGCAGGATTTACCGACGTTTTTCACTGCGTTTCGCCCTTCTCCTTTGGGAAGCACGGGGATCATCTCCTCTCCATTCATCAAGGCGTCTTACCTCGATTTTGCCTACTCGGATCAGTTGGCGATTTCGCTGCACGATTTTCGCTCGGCGCGAATTGAGCTGAGGGAGAGGCTCTTTCGTCCTTGCTGGGTGGGGCCTTTGGTGATCACTCCGGAAATTGGTGGGATCGCTCTGATCTATAGCCAAACTCCGAGCGATCAGGCAAAAGCTCTGGGTATTTTGGCTTATGGGGCCAGGGCCCATTTGCACGGGTCTAAGCAATGGGGGCGCTACCGACATGTGGTGGAGCCTTATTTACAATACAAGGCGTTGACGAGGCCAACCGTGGAGCCTGATGCCCACTACATCTTCTCCATTCAGGACGGTTACCAAAAGCTGCAAGAGGTGCAGGTGGGGGTGAGAAACTTGCTCTTTTCCAAGAGAAGAGTGGGCAAGGAGCCGAGCTTTACGGCCGACGTTTACGCCAATGCCTTTTTTGCAGAGTCGGAGATCCCTCAAGTGTTCCCGCGGGGTTATTTATGGCTTGGATGGAAACTTCCTTCGATCCATCTCTCATTTTACAACTGTTGGAATTTTCGCCATCAGGTGCTCGATTTTTCCATCAACCGGCTCCTTTGGACCATCAGCGAGTCAGTCGCGCTCACTTTTGAAGCGCGCTACCGCTCTCAATACGATTGGCGCAAGGCCGATCACGAAAATTTCATCCTGGATGTCTCTCGCTCAGAGACCGAACTGCTCTTATCTCCCCTCTCCGATCGGAGAATCACCTTCTTGGCGGGGCTTTTCATACGCCCCTCCCCTTTTTGGGAATGCCAAGTGCAGGCTCATAGCGGGTTTTATAGGACGAATGAAAAGCCCTACAACGAGGTCAAAGTGGATCTCTTCACCTGGATCAGCGCCGCTTGGAAGCTCCGTATCTCCTACAGCCACACCGACAAGGATGATAGGGTCACTGCGGGAATGTCCTTGATAAAAAAATAGCTTTTCTTTATAAATTCTTGGCATGATCCATCCCATTATGCGCTCAGCAGTTCCTGTTTTATCCTGCCTAACTCCCGAGGGCCGGTTGCGAGAGATCCTCGCACAACCGAGGATGGGAAAGGAGGAACTGCTCTCTGCTGCAAGAAAGGTTTATGGGGACACTTTGCTCGACCTCATAGATCGATCAAAGCTCACCCAGCACTGGCCACATACCATTCAAAGGTACCATGCGCTTGTGTTATTGCTTGCACTGGGGTCTGCTGTGACTCTCTCCGATCTTGCCGATCTCTCGAAAAGACCAGTGACCGATCTTTCTCCTGAAGAGATCGATGCGCTTGTAGGGCCGCTCCGCTCTCCAGAACAAATCTGGGGAGGAGGGTCCGTTTGGGGCGAGTTGCAGCTCCATTTCGCCTCTCTTTCGGGACCTGAAAAACGGTGTTTGGCTCTCTCTCGGCAAGATTACGGAGTGAGACAGACCCTCCTGCATGGACGACCCGAGAGTCCTGAATATGCTTTCGCTGCGGGCGAGGCTCTCGCCAAACTAGTCGCTTATGCCAGGCCAGAGAGCGTCCGCAAGGGGCTGCTCATGCCAGTTTGTAATGGGGGCAAAGTTTCTTATTATGGGTTAAAGGAAATCCTCCACGTGAAGGGGCTGCACGCTTATTTCTACGTCCCACTGCACGATCTTTCCCTCCCGGCCATCTTGCTCTTTCGAGGGACCAATGGTCCAGAGAGTTTAAAGAGGAGCTGTCTGGATGTGAACGGCATTGGGAAGACTACTTTTGAAGAAAACCAAGAAGTACCGCTCCGTTGGTTGGTCGAGTATGCGGCCGCCGTGCCCAATGGTTCCTTGGAGATTGTCGGCCACTCGTTGGGAGGTGCCGACTGCCAGCGGTTGTTAGCCGCTATCGTCCATAGGCTCGTGCGTCATCCCGACTCTCGCCTTAAATACTTCAAACACATCCAGGTCAATGCCTACTGCGCCCCCAAACTCGATCGTGCAACGGTGGATCAATGGAAACAAGATCGAGAGCTATATAAACTTCTGGCCACAAAACCCTCCCTGAAACTCCACCGCGCAGAGCACCGCTCCGATGTCATTACTTGGGCGGGAGATTTTGTCTTGCACGACGAGGATCTCAATTCCAGCCTCTTCCTCGTGAGCTCGAGTCAGCGCTTCACCAACCCTCATCAAGCCCACTCGCTTCCCTTTTTTGCCCCCTCCAGCCACTTCAATTTCCACGGGGATCGCAGTTTTACGGTGATTCACAAAATAGCGGAAAAAGAGGGCGCTTGCTGGGAAGAAGAAGAGGACGAATGGCTCGTGATCTTAGACAGCGTGAAGGCTGTTGCGGACCGCTTTGCGCAGCAGATGGTCCTTTGGGAATCTGAACGGGGACTGCGCCAAAAAAAGGAAATTATCCGGCTCTTATCTGACTACGCGCTAAACCCACTTGCCAAAGTAGTTAGCTTTTCTTTGCGTACTTTTTCTTCATGGCCTGCAGAACGGGTTCGATTTTCTTACGCTCTTTCGGATCCATCCGATCGACCATGAGAACGCCGTTGATGTGGTCATTTTCGTGCATGAGCATCCGCGCCCGAAAATTTTCCGGATCCTCTTCAACGGTCTCCCCTTTGAGATTTTGATAAGAGATGTGTATCTTTTTGGGGCGCACTACATGAACGTAGAGTTTGGGGATCGACATGCACCCTTCCTGCATCTCTTCTAACTCTTCGGAAGGGTTGGATAAGACGGGATTGATGAAGACTTCGGGGGGGCCAAAACTGTAGGTTCCATCTTTGTGAAAAAACTCTTCCCGGATCACAAAAATGCGGAGCACCTTCCCCACCTGATTGGCTGAAAGGCCAATCGAATTGTTCAAGTCGAGCATCTTCTCGATCATATCGTGAGCCAGCTGCACAATCTCGGGGGTGATCTCTTTGATCTCCTTCCCCTTTTGCCTTAAAATCGGATCGCCGTAGTAATGGAGAGGGAGCTTCATTGAACGTTCTCTGTCTCCACGTTAGAGAGGCGCGCTGCTTTTTGGCGGCTCAATGAAGAACCCCAAAGAGAGAGGACAAGACAGCTAATCAGGAAAATGCCCGCTAAATACGCTGTAAAGCGCTTGAGCACTTCAGCTGTTGACGTGCCGAATAAAGAATCTCCCGTATCTCCTCCAAAGGAGGCGCCGAGACCTAAACTTTTTGCCTCTTGAACCAAGATCACGAGGCAGAGCACCGCGGCCAGGAGCAAAAAGAGGAAAAGAAACATGTAAAATAGAACCATCATGATAGTACCTTCTTCGAACAGTGAATTGCAATTTGCGCAAATGTCTGTGGACTCAAAGAGGCGCCTCCCACGAGGACGCCATCCACATTTTTCTGGGAGATGATCTGAGAGGCGTTCTCGCCGTTCACAGAACCGCCATAGAGCAAAGGTACGGGGGCATACTTGCGGCACATCGCATGGGCTTCTGCCACCATCGCCGGCGTCGCGCTTTTGCCCGTCCCAATCGCCCAAACCGGCTCATAAGCAACCATCAGGTTATACCGGACTCGGCCATCGGCTTGGAATTTGCGGGGTTCAGAGCCCATGGCCGAGTCCGGTGTATCTAGAGCCACTCCCGCAAGGGCGGAGGAGAGCTGTCTGTGAAGCACCTTTTCAGTGAGCCCCTCTTCCCGCTCCTCCCACGTCTCCCCCACACACAAAATGGGAATCAAATCGTCTTGTAGCGCCCGAAGCACTTTGCGGTGGATGAAGGCGTCGCTCTCCCCAAAGAGGGCGCGCCTTTCCGAGTGACCCAGCAAGACGAAGGAGGCTCCTGCGCTCTTGAGCATCAGCCCTGAAACCTCTCCCGTAAAAGCCCCTTCCGGCGCGTCGTGCATATTTTGGGCTCCCACTAAAATGCCCCCCTTTCTAGCCGCCTGAGCGACGGGGGTGATGGAGGGGAAAGGGACCGCAAGGAAAATTTGGGATTCTACCCCTTGCAATAGGGGGGTAATCGCCTCGACGTAGTGTACCGCATCGAGGGCCGTTTTGTGCATCTTCCAGTTTCCAACGACAATAGGCCTTTTAGACATAAGCTCCCGACAGTGTACCAGTTCAAATGGGGACTTGGCAAGATGGAAAAATTTTACCGCAGAGACGCAGAGAACTCTAAAATAGAATCTTATCTCTGCGGTCAATTTTTTTCTGTCAAAATAGCGGATTTCTGTTACAATCATCGCCATGAAAGTCCTCTCCGTCACGGAACTAACCCTCGCTATCAAGTTCCTCCTAGAGCCCCAGTTCCGCTCCCTCTCTATCCGCGGCGAGATTAGCAATTTTAAGCTCCAAAGCTCGGGACATCTCTACTTTTCCCTCAAAGACGCCGGATCCCAAATCTCAGCGGTTCTCTTCAAGGGGAACGCAGCCAGCCTCTCCCGCCTTCCAAAGGAGGGCGATCAGGTGATCGCGCAAGGAGAAATCAGCCTCTACGCCCCCCGCGGACAGTACCAGCTCGTCATCCGGGAGCTCCAGTTCCTCGGCGTGGGGGAACTGCTCCTCAAGCTCCATCAACTCAAAGAGACCTTGCAGGCGCGCGGCTGGTTTGACCCCAAATGCAAAAAACCGCTTCCCAAACTCCCTCGCCGGATCGGCGTTGTCACGAGCCCCACAGGAGCCGTGATCCAAGACATCCTTCATATCCTCACGCGCCGCTTTGCGGGGTTCCACGTGATCTTGAACCCGGTCAAGGTACAAGGAGAGGGGGCGGCCCAAGAGATCGCCAGGGCCATTGAGGAGTTCAACCGCTACGACCTGGCCGATGTGCTCATCGTCGGGCGCGGAGGCGGAAGCATTGAGGATCTGTGGGCCTTCAATGAGGAGATCGTCGCCAAAGCGATTTTCGAGTCGCGCATTCCTGTGATTTCCGCAGTGGGCCATGAGACCGATTTCACCATTGCCGACTGGGTCGCCGACGTCCGGGCGCCAACCCCTTCAGCCGCTGCCGAAATCGCCATTGCTGAGAAGTTAGGTCTTCTCAAAGCGCTTGGGGCTGCGCGCCAGACCTGTATGAGTAGAGTGGGTTCTCAAGTCACCCATCTGCGCCAGCGGCTCGGCGCACTCCAAAAGCACCCCCTCTTTAGCTCCCCTTACGCCCTCTTGGCTCAGCCCATCCAAAATCTCGACCACGTTCGGGAAGATCTTGCAGAGACGTTTTTTCAGAAAACTCGGGAAAGGAGAGGGCGTCTCGACGCTCTCAAACGGCAGCTGGAAGTGCTCAAACCCTCCTCACAAATTGCCCAGATTCGGCAGCGCTTGAGCGGGTACCCTTCTCGGGTACTGGTCGCCTTGCAGCAACAAATCCGAAACAGAAAAGAAAAAGCGCTCCGCATTGAGGAGCATTTGAGATCTTTGCATCCAAAAAAACTCTTGAAGCAAGGATACTCGCTGGTGTTTGTAGGAGACCAGCTCATTAGGTCCGCACAAGATCTAAAACCCAACCAACCTTTTTACGCCGTGCTCCACGATGGGCGCGTCGAAGCAACAGTGAACAATACGGTAGAAAATGACACAAGATCCACTCTCTTTTGAACAGGCCTTTGAACGGCTAGAAAAGATCCTCGAAGCGATGAACGGGGGGAAAACTCCTCTCGAAGAGTCCCTCAAACTCTTCGAAGAAGCGGAAAAACTCATGCGCACCTGCCAGACGCGCCTCACCAGCGCCGAGCAAAAGGTCGAGCAACTCATCAAGAGCAGGACTGGGGAAGTCGCCGTCGATGCTGAAGGGCGCGCTCGGACTACCCCTTTTTAGAGAACCACGGGAAGCACTCGTCCTCAGATACAGACCTCTCAAAAGTACCGACTAAGTCCCAAAGCTTCATAGCCTTACAGATCTCGGCAATTTTGGCATGATAGGAGGGGTCAATATTTGGATTCTGGGTTAAAATCGTCCGCACCATGTGGCAATCATTCCTGTTCTTATACACTTCTAAAACAGGAACCATGCTGTGTACGGGAATAACAAACTCACGAAACAGTCCCTGTACTAATAGGTTCATTCCCTTTTCTGCGCTTACCCGAACCGCACCACACGCGACCTCTTGATCCACGCGTCCTTGGTTGAGGACTTCTATCGCCACAATTTCTTGGCCCTTGCTTACTGCCTCACAAAATGTGTTCATTACACATTTCCTTTTTTGTTCGCCTGATCGACGAGAGGGCCGAGTCGTGAAATTGCGAAGACACAGCTTGCAGAAATCACGACGGCCAAAGCGCCGGCGATCGGCACAGTTGCTAATACCCCACCACATACTTGGATAAGGGATAAACTTAAAAATGAGGCGCTTCCACGACCCAGGCGAGAGCACATTCCATCAATCACCAGTTTTCCTTGCATCTTTTCAAGGGGGGGCAGCAGTAAAAAAGAGATCTCTTTAGACGTATCGAACAAGGTATATTTGGCCGCGCGCACCAAGCAAAAGAAGAGGGATCCCAAGATAATGAGGAGGTCGACTTTTGTGGCAAGGGACGGATGCCAAAGAGCAAAGAAGAACGCCCCCTCTGTCACTAAAAGACAAACAGGGGTGATCAAAGAAGCTACGACCCAGCGACATCTACGCAAAATAAGGGGGGTGATGATCAGAGCGCTGACCGCAGTCAAGATGCCGCTCCAAAGGGATAACGTTCCCATGAAGTCGCAGTACTCGCGCGGGTCGGGATATTTTTGCCGGAGGACATCAAAGAAGATCACTTCCCCCAACGCATAGGCAATATAATCGGCAATCGTCAACCAAGCGAGGAGGAGCAAGTAGCGAGAGCGAAAACAAATGAGAACACTGTCCCAAACTGAAATTTTTTCCTTGGGAGCTTCTTCCTGAGTGGTCCCGCTCGACCGAAACTGTTGAGACAGCAGGGAGAAAAGCCAACTGGTCACAAGGCTTAAAATAGCCAAAATAAGCATCATCAGAGAAAGAGAGACGCTCCAGGACTTCCCCGACGCCAAATCGGATGTGCAAAAAGAGATGATCGGCTTGGCGAGGACAGTCCCCACGCTGCTGCCCAACATGAGCGGAGCGTAATATTTTTTGGCACCTTCCATGGAAATCGACTGATTGACAAATCCCCAAAAGAGGATCGTGAGAAGGGCGATTTTCCACAGCTCCGCCATCACAAAAAAGAGGAACGAAGCCAGCTTGGGCAGTAGAGGAGTCATCCAAAGAGGCGCCCAAGCGATCACCGCGGACAGTGACGGGTAGGCTACCAGAGCAAAGAAGAGGAAGAAAGAGACAAATATGGCCAATGTGACAAAAAACACTTTACGCATCGAAAAACGGTTCAAAAGCCACGTGAGCCCCATCGTCATCAAAATGGCGCCCGGCATGGTGCCACAGAGCTCAAACCAAGGGATCGACTGCGCCCCTCCCCCCAAATCGGCCACAGCCAGTGTATTGCGCGCACTGCGCAAAATCACGTAGTTGATGTTGAGAAAGCACACCACCCCCATCATCAGGAAAAAGAGAAATGTAGACCGACTGCCCTTCATAACGGAAGGAGTATGTCAATTTTTCCCTTTCTTTTCAAGAGGTTTTTACGCTACAATAAGTCTCATGATTATAGCCCTTTTCCCCAACGAACAAAAACCCCAATCCTTTGACCTCGCTATTAGCATCCGCAAATACCTAGAGGAAAAAGGGGTTCAGGTCGTCGCTGAAGAAGGGAAGGCCGCCCAGATTGGAGCCCAACTCTTATCCGAAGTAGATCCCGACGAGATCAAATGCCTCATTTCGATGGGAGGCGACGGGACTATCCTCCGCCTCTCCCACCAGTACGGCCATATAAACGCCCCCATATTGGGCATCAACCTGGGCCACCTCGGGTTTATGGCGGACGTCCCCGTTCACGACCTCTACCCGAGCCTCGCCGACCTTCTGAAAGGGAGCTATACCATCGATGAGAGGCTTATCCTCCAAGCGACCCACCCCACACAAGGCTCTCTCCTCGCCGTCAATGACGTCGTCATCCACCGCGCAGCCAACTATAGCCTGATCGAGTTTTCGATCCTCGTCGACGGAACCTACATCAACACCTTTGTCGCAGACGGCATCGTGATCGCCACCCCTAACGGTTCGACCGCCTACTCACTCGCTGCGGGAGGCCCCATCCTCAGCCCCACCCTCGATGCGATCGTCCTGACCCCCATCTGCCCCCACACCATTTCCAACCGCCCCATCGTCCTCCCCTCCGACCGGAAAATTGAAGTGGAATACCTCAGCCCCTACGACCCCATTGAGGTGCGCGCCGACGGCCTCGAGGCCTTTTCGATGAAGAGCCAAGACGTCCTGACCATCGAGCGCTCTCCCAAAAAGTTCAAGCTCGTCAACCTCTCTCGCCACGAATACTTTTCGACACTGCGCACCAAGCTCGGCTGGTCGGGGAAATTGCGCTAAGAGGGTGTTCTGTAAAAAAATTTTGATCGATTTTTCGGTTCTTTTGAGCCTATTTTCGATTTAAAAATGGGGGCCTATATACTGTTGTCGATATTGCCCCCCATATTTGAAGTCGAAAAGAGGCCAAAATAATCCAAAAACTCGATGAAATATTTTTTATAGAACGCCCTCTTAGGCAACCTGGGAATGCGTAACGGGTTTCTCCATATAAGCATTATCATTGCTGCTATAATAGCCTTGTTTCCCATAGAATCCTCTCGCTGAAAGGGTGGGGCGGTCAATTTTAATGGAATGGACCCCTGCATGGGAGGCTATCCTCTCTGCCAATTTGAGAAGAGCCGACCCGGAGCCTTGTATACGCTCAGAGTTTAACTCAGACCAAATATGATTCGGGTGGGTCACCAGAAACTCCACAAGTACGCTGCTCCCACGAGCTGAAAGGCCGATGACCCCATACACACTCTTTTCGACTTGCGCTGTATAGACTCGCATATCTCTGTTACCGGAGAGAGAACCTCGTTCAATCAGCGAGCTCACCGCTGCAGCGAACTGCTCTGCAGTCTCTGCGCAATCTACAAACCGCTGTTTGTCATCGGGTGATTCGGCACTAGATGATTTCTCAAGCGCCAGCTTCGACCACTCCCTGCTTAACATTCGCCTGACAAGTCCCATCTCAAACTGCTCTATCTTATATATAGTAAAATTTTTTATGCACGCAGCAATAGACATATTTCACAACCCTAATATAAAACTACTGGAATATTGTACGCGCAATCTGCTTTTTTTAACAGTGATTCAGAAAT
>CAIVVG010000089.1 GCA_903909295.1 uncultured Chlamydiae bacterium | reverse complement strand
GTTCTTCAATCGAAAAGAGGCCAAAATAATCCAAAAACTCGATGAAATATTTTTTACAGAACACCCTCTTAAAAGAGGAACAGCTGCTCAGCGTCTTTCCGCTTCACTTTTTTTTTAAACTGAGGGAGGTGACGATCTCTTCTAACAATTGGACCTCTTCAGAGAGGCGAGCCGTCTCCGACTCGAGCCGCTCGAGGTCTTTCTGCACTTCCTGAGGAATCGCCCCGACTTGGAGCAGGAGTTGCTCTTTTTCTAACCGCGCGGTTTGGAGCGCCACATCCGTGCGGAAGAGTTCTGAGCGCGTTTCATGCAGCACCTTGTTTTTCTCTTCAAACTGGGCTCTGAGCTGAGCGAGCATGGGAGCAGTAGGTTCTTTTACAACGGGCACCCGCAACCGCTCGATCTCCTCTGCGCTCGCGCGGAGCCGCTCTTCCAAAAGCCGATTTGCGGTCTGCACCGTCTCCCACTTTTCGGCAGAGCTTCTCAGGGTCTCTTTTTCTTGCATCACCTGGTCGAGCATCCGCTGGAGGCCGGCGGTCTCCTTGGCTTTGAGGCTCTCTTTGGCATGGAGGCGGACGAGGGTCTCGTTGATGAGCTGGGTCTGCTCTCTTTGGAAGCGGGCTGCATTGATTTCGTTCAAGAGGGTCCGATTCTGCTCGGCCAGCGATTCAGGATGGGAGAGGCGCTCTAACTCCCGCTCGACCGCGATCAGATCAGCCTGGAGGGCGGCAATGCGCCTTTGTTGATTGAGCGATTTCTCTTCAAGGCTATTTTTCTCCTCTGTATGGCGGACAGAAGTTTTACGGAGCACCTCGTTGAGGATATTTAAGGAAGACTGCTCTCCCTGGATCTCTTCCAGCTCTTTTTGGGCTAAGGCAATTTTCTCTTGGGAGTGGATCTGCTTACTTTGGGCCGACTCCCTCTCGCGGGCTAGTTCCTCTTCGAGATTTTGGATCGAGGCGACATGTGCATCGGCCTGCGTGATCAGCGAGCTGACAAACTGGGAGCTCCCCTCAAATCCAAGCGCCGTGATGAAGAGTGCGCAACCGAGAGAAATTTCCAGCCCTAAAAACCAGAGGTGGGACTCAGGTAAAAGCATTTGTTGAACTAAGCTCAGCACAGCGACAGCGAGAAGGGCGTATGTCTTTTTCGAGCGGGCTGCGAGATAAAGACCAATCAGCCCTGCGCTCAAAAGGAGGGGGCTCTGGCCTGCTAGACTGAGAGTGGCAACGACAAACAAGGACCCAAGTACTTGCCAGATCGTAAGATCTTCCGCCTCTGCTTCTTTCCGAAAAGCCTGCATCACTTGTTCGATCGCTTTCATAATAGTTCGAAGGTCCTTGCTACGGTTGCAAACCCTTTTTCTAAACGGGGCCAGTCAAAGCACTCGTTAGGTGCATGGATATTGTCCTCGGGCAGGCCATACCCCATCCCCACCACTTCTGCACCGGTCGCCTTGACTAAATCGGCTACGATGGGGATCGAGGCTCCTGAAAGGACCTTTTTGCAAGGGATCCCCGTCACCTCTTCCGCTGCTTGGGAAACTGCCCCAGCCAGTTTTGATGTTGGATTGCCACGAAAAGCATAAGCACCGGGGTAGATTTGGGTCTCAACCCGCATGCCAGGAAGAGCTCTTTTTTTCAAGAAAGCCTCTACAGCTCTGCCCACTTTTTCAGGGTTTTGCGAAGGAACTAGACGGCATGAAATCTTTGCGCTCGCCTTAGCTGGAATCACTGTCTTGATCCCCGCGCCTGTATAACCGCCGCCAATTCCATTGAGCTCTAACGTCGGACGGAAACAATTCGCCTCTTCCATCGTCTTGCCCTTCTCTCCACCCAAAGCCTCTATGCCAAATTCTTTGCGGTACTGCTGCCGATCAAACCGGAACGTGTATCCAGTCTCTTTTGTCTCCGCGATATCGTCGTAAAACCCATCCACTTGCACACGCCCCTCAGAGTCCCAGAGCTGCGCGAGCAATTCCACCAAAGCCCGATTGGGATTGTAAGCCAGCCCCCCGTGCAACCCCGAATGGAGATCGCTCTTCGATCCCGTGAGCGTCACTTCCAGAGAAACCATCCCTCGAGCGCCCAGAGAAATCGCAGGAGTCCGCGCATCGAACTGATCGAAGTCAGGCACCAATAAGTACTGGGCGCGCAAACGCCCTTTTAAATGCGGCAGTGCCTTAGCTAACCCCAAACTCGACGACTCCTCTTCCCCCTCGATACAGAATTTAAGATTAATGGGCAACTGCCGTCCACTCTCTTTCCAGTAACGGGCCGCCAATATCGCATAAAAAATCTGCCCCTTGTCATCGACGGCTCCCCTTGCAAAAATTTGCCCGTCCCGCTCTACCGGCTCAAAAGGATCGCTCTTCCAGAGCTCAATCGGATCGATTGGCTGCACATCATAATGGCCATAGATGAGGAGAGTCGTTTTATGGGCGTCCGGGCGACTCCCCTCCGCATAGACAAGAGGATATCCAGGCGTCTCTAGCACTTCCGCCTGCAGAGTTGTGTGCTCCTGAATATAGGTTTTAAGCCATTCCGCACAGGCGAGCACCTCACTCCGATAAGCCGGATCGGCACTGATCGATCGAAATCGCAAAAATTTAAAATAATCTTTACGTAACTCAGGGCTATTTTCCCTAAACCACTGAAAAATATCTTTCATACTACTTTAGATGATAGAAGTTCAAAAATTTGGATGCAATCCAAAAAAATCATAAGCGGCATGCAGTAAAAAAATAAATTTAGTTGAAATAAATTACTGACAAGCAATAAGATGTATAAGATTTTAAACAAAATATCGGTAATTATGACAGCTCCAATTAGAAGAAAGCATTGGGGAAGCGACCGCTTTATTCCCTTCCGTCGTCCAGAAAAAGCCACAAATTATGCCGCCCAGGTTGCCGCTGATGCGCTAGACACAAGCCTCACATCGACCCCCCATAGACGAGCCGTGAGTAAAGCTTGTCTTGGAGTCTCTTCGCCAACAGATCTAAAAATTCTATCTGCGGTTACTACCCTCTCCCCAGAACCCAGACTGTGGTCTCAATCTCCACATAAAGATTTACCCGCTATTTTATCAAGAACCGCCACCCAGATGCTCGATGCTCCGAACCTGTTCCCAGATTTTTACAGCAACCCTTTCTCTTACTCAACAGAACACCGCCTCCTGGCAATTGGTTTAGGATCAAGTGTCTGGATCTGGAATGCGGATACCAATCGAAACTCCCATCTCGCCATAGCAAAAACCGCAGGGGCGATTACATCCATTGCTTGGAACCCCCTCAGGAAGGAAATTTTTGTAGGGAAAGGCACCGGAGAGCTCCTCTGCGCCACTGTTTCAAACACGCTCGTGTGGACAAAAACAATCACCTCCCCCTCTGATACCTCAACTTCTCTCTTCGGATCTCTCGCTCTATGGGGAAACGATCTTTTTGCAGGGAATCAATCTGGGCGCTGTTATAAAATCAATCGGAGAACAGGAATCATCAAGAACAGCTGGCTAATACCGACTACCGGCGTTGGTGGCATTCCAGCAATTTGTCAAATCAAAATTTCCCCCGATGGTCAATACCTAGCTATAGGATCTGGGAACAAGTCCATTACTATTTATGAAATAGGGACAACCGGAAGGGAGAACCCCTCATCGATTTTCCACAAAGTCATGGACGCCGCCGTAAAGGGCATTGCTTTCGACCCAACGGGAAAATCACGTATTGCTTTTGGCACTGGAATGGATGATCGTAGAATTTTGATCGTCTCCTTTTTGAGTGGTGAAATCATCCGAACGATACATACGGGAGCCCAAGTGACCTCTCTCCACTGGGATACCCCGAGGACACTTCTCGCCACACTGGGAGTCGGTAAAATGGCAGTCGCTACGTTTCCAAGCATGCTCAGCGTCCCAGTTGATGTAATGCACGGAGATCCAGTACACATGCGCATCAACAGTATTGCCAATGGCGTCCGCATTTTGCATTCTGCGAATCTCTCGAATACTTCCCCTCCCCAATGGGTCATTTTATCCAACGATGAAACGATCCGATTCTTTTCTAAAGAAGAGGAAGCGCCTCCACCACCAAAAAGACTAGTCGACCCAATGATGCCTTCCATGCGCTGATCAAAAAAAGCCATTCTGTTATACAATGGTGGCCTTATGGAACATTATCTAATCCAATTCATTGGCATAGTCCTGTTCGCTGGGGTGTTGACTTTCGTCGGGAAAATGGTCATCCGTCGTATCCAACCCTCTCATATCTGGAGCCAAGCCGCCCTTTATTCTCTACGCAAGCCGTTCTATTTTTTTATCTGGCTTACCGTCCTCGCTCTAGCGACCTTAAGCCTCTCCCACACTCTCTATAGAGGCGGGGTCCTCTTGATTTTGATGTGGACCGTTTTTCGGTTTATTAACCGATTTGAACAGCTTGCAACCGCTAGCAAATACAACGCAGCTCGGATCGCGCAATTTTCGAGAGTTTCTGCCCTTGTGCTCGGGGGGATTTGCCTCCTTCAACTGTCGAACATCCCCCTCTCTGGACTGCTCGCTTTTGGGGGCATGGGCGGGCTCGCTGTGGGGTTTGCGGCAAAAGACCTATTTGCCAATGTCTTTGGCGGTTTCATGATTTTTCTAGACCAACCCTTCCGGGTGGGCGATTCGATCCGCTCACCCACCCAAGAAATGGAAGGGACAGTAGAGCACATTGGATGGCGCCTCACCCAGATCCGAACCCCCGGTAAAAGCCTTATTTTCGTCCCCAATACACTCTTTTCCACCCTTGTCGTCGAGAACCTCTCCCCAATGAGTCATCGACAAATTCAGCTCAAGCTCACTTTGCATCCCATGGACCTATCTAAGACCCACCAACTGCTCTCTGAAATCGACGATTACTTAACAAGCCATCCAGAGGTCCATAAGACCCTCCCCCACTTCGTCAACCTGGTGAGCTGGAGTCCCCACGGCCCAGAAATCTCCATCCAAGCCTACACCCACACACTGAAGTATCAAGAGGTCCAGCAAGAAGTTCTCTTCAAAATCTTAGCAACTGCCTGCGATCGCGGTTTCTGTCGATTTTCGATTCAGCACTTTTGACTGGAAGGCTCTTCTCAATTCAGCTACAATTCCTCCAAGTGCGTACCGAAAGATGAATAAAATTTTATTTACCCTGCTGTGTGTGATCATGACTGCTGGACAAGCTAATCCGCTCCCCTCTTTTATTAATGACCCAACAATAGGCGAGCGAACCGTCGCAGAGAATGGGCTCGCAATCGCGTTTTTGGGAAAAATGCCGATCGTTCTCGGGCATACTCTTATCTGTCCCAAAAGGGAGGTCGCAAAAAGCGAAGACCTCTCCCGCCAAGAATGGCGCGATATTCTGGATCTCAAAGAGGTTGTGTGTAAGAAATTAAAAAGGGCTTTTCAGGCAGAAGGCTTTAATTTTGCTTGGAATGAGGGAGAACTTGCGGGGCAAAGCGTAGCTCATTTTCATCTTCATGTCCTGCCCAGAAAGACGGGCGATGTGGGGGTTTTGGAATATGAGCCGCGGATGTTTCTCTACCGTCCTGGGACAAGGGATCTGTCGCCTCAAGAAGAGCTAGCCTCGATTGCCACTCTTCTGCGCGCTGCAAATATGCCATAAAAACTCCTCTTTTGCACATATACCGGACTCGGCCATTCAGAACTTTTGACTGGAAGGCTCTTCTCAATTCAGCTATATGGAACTGCCATTCTTTCCTGTATCAACCGATGAACCTTATTGGCCACCATCTCTTGATCAAAAGCTTCCGTATCCACAACCAAGTCGTAGTCTTCGCGATGGATCTTGGACGCGATGAAAGACCCTGAGAGATCGCCCTCTGTCCCTTGATAGCAGTTGGGTCGAGGAGGACGCTCCTGTATGCGATGTCGGAGAGTCGCCTCCGTTGTATCCAAAAGAACCTTGATGAGTAGATAGCGCCTCTCGAGATCGTTCGTTTTTAACAACCCTTCTACAACTGCTAACCGACTCGCGTGCGCATTTGCATCGATGATCATATGAGCGCGCTTCACAATCAGAGGGTGTTCTGTAAAAAATATTTCATCGAGTTTTTGGATTATTTTGGCCTCTTTTCGACTTCAAATATGGGGGGCAATATCGACAACAGTATATAGCCCCCCATTTTTGAATCGAAAATAGGCTCAAAAG
>CAIVVG010000088.1 GCA_903909295.1 uncultured Chlamydiae bacterium | reverse complement strand
TCGGAAGCCAAACTGTTGGCTTCCTCTTCCGTCATTTAAAGAAAATGACGGTAGCCGGACTTGAACCAGCGACACGCGGATTATGATTCCGCTGCTCTACCGACTGAGCTATACCGCCAATGGAAAAATAGCGGGGGTAGGACTCGAACCTACGACCTTTGGGTTATGAGCCCAACGAGCTAACCACTGCTCCACCCCGCGATAAGAAGAAATTAAAGCTTAGCACACTCGATGATTTATACACAAGGAGAGTTGCTCCCACACCCTTTCCGTAGAGCTGGGCGACGTGGAAAAAAGGGTTTGGGTGGCGTCTCTCATCTCCTGCTGCGGCTCTTGAAAAAAGGCGTCTATAGCGGGGCGTAAGGCGGCAAGAGGGAGCTGCTTTCCGGCGCCGGCGGCTAGTACGGCTTGGACGAGATCTTGCTGGCCGAACATGTGGGGGCCAAAAAATACGGGGACTCCATAGAGGCAGGGCTCGAGGATGTTGTGGCCGCCGACGTGTGTGACAAAGCTGCCGCCGACGAGGGCGAGGCGGCTGAGGGAGTAGCAGGTGGGGAGTTGTCCCATGGTGTCGATGAGGATGACGGGGGCGGAGAGGTCGTGGGTCTGGCTCCAGCGGGTGAAGGGAATTTTTTTCTTTTCAAGGAGCTGAGCAACTTCGGTAAACCGTTCGGGGTGGCGGGGGGCTAAAAAGAGTTGCCAGGGGCCGCCGTGGAGGGTCTCCAGGAGCCACTCTTCTTCGGGGGCGTGGGTGCAGGCAATAGTGATGAAGGATTGAGGCGGCTGGGGGCTCTTCTGGGGCTTGAGGTCGAATTTGGGGTTGCCGGTGACGTGAAGGCGGCTGGGATCGGAAACAAGGGGGAGAAAGCGCCGTTTTTGCTCTTCGTTTTGGACGAGGAGGAGGTCAAAGCGGGAAAAGAGCTTTTTCGCAAAAAAACGGAAGCGAAAGAAGCGGGCGGCTGAACGGGGTGAGAGTTTGCCGCTAAATAAAACGGTCTTCCCTCCGCTCCTTTGGATCTCTTTGAGGAGGTTTGGCCAAAAGTCGCTTTCGCTGAGCAAAAAAAGGTCGGGGCGGACGTGGCGGACGGTGCGCCGGACGGCTGATTTGGCGTCGAGGGGGAGATAACTATAATGAGCTCCGGGAAGGGATCTCTTGGCCTCTTCTTGTCCAGTGGCGGTGGTGGTGGTGACAAAAAAAAGGGCCTGGGGGAACTGTTTTTTAAGCTTTTCAAAGAGGGGGCGGGCGGCCTTGATTTCCCCTACAGAGACGCCGTGGATCCAGATGCGAAAGGGGGCCTCGGGCAGAGGGGGGAGGTTCTTCCCAAGCCGTTGTAGAAGACCTGGGTGCCTTATGAAACATAAAAGGTAGACCCAGATCATTGCATGACGATATTCAGGAGCTTATTGGGGACAAATACAGTCTTCACCACTTCTCCAACGAGGTATTTTTCTAATTCTGGTTTTTGACGGACGAGCTTCATCAGCTCCTCTTCGGTCTTATCTTTGGGAAGATCAAAGCGACCTCGGAGTTTTCCATTGATTTGAACTACGTAGGTAGCTACGTCATCGATGAGGTATTTGGGATCGACCGGAGGGATCGGGGCATAGGTGATGGTCTCTTTTTCTCCCAACAGTTCCCAAAGCTCTTCGCCGATGTGGGGGGCAAAGGGGTACACCATTTGGACGACCCGCTTCAGGCAGCTTCTCGGGTAGGTTGCGAGGGGGGAAAAGTTGTTGAGGAACTCCATCATGTGGGCAATGGCGGTATTGAATTGGAGCTGCTCAATATCATTGAGCACCAATGCGACGAGTCGGTGGGTGAGCTTGAGCGCTTCTTGGGTCTCTACTTCAGAAATTTTTTCTGAGGTGGCGAGCTCGTAGAGGCGGTTTAAGAAACGGCGGCAACCGGTCACAGCGTCTGTGTTCCAAACCTTTTCTCTATCGAAGGGACCCATGAACATTTCGTAGAGGCGGAGCGCGTCGGCGCCGAACTCTTCAATGATCTCATCGGGAGAGACACCATTCAACTTGGATTTTGACATTTTTTCCATCTGAACGATGAGTTCTTCGGGGGAGTCTTTTGCCTCTTCGGGAGCCACGTACCCACCTTGGGGTTTTTTGTACGAGCGGGCTGTGACGAGTCCTTGATTGCGGAGCGTCATGAACGGCTCTGCTGTGTGGACCAATTTGAGATCGAAGAGCACTTTGTGCCAAAAACGGGCATACAACAGGTGGAGCACGGCGTGTTCGACACCGCCGACGTAGAGATCCACCGGCATCCAGTAGTTTTCCGCTTCCTGGCTCCAGGCCGCTCGTGTGTTTTGGGGATCGCAAAAGCGGAGGTAGTACCAGCACGACCCGGCCCATTGGGGCATCGTGTTGGTTTCCCTGAGCGCTTTTTTACCTGTTTTGGGATCGGTGATCTCCACCCACTGACGCACCTTGGCAAGGGGGCTCTCGCCACTCCCCGCAGGTTTGTAATCGTCGAGAGCGGGAGGGGTCAGCGGCAGTTCATCCAGTCCCAAACTGCGCATAGTCCCATCGGCAAAGTGGAGAATCGGAATGGGCTCTCCCCAGTAGCGCTGTCTGGAAAAGAGCCAGTCTCTCAGTTTGTAGTGGACAGAGCGGTTTCCCTTGCCGTGCTGCTCTAACCAGGTAATCGTCCCTTCTACAGAGACATCTTCCGGCACGGGGATAACGGGGAGTTTGTAGACCGCGGCAAACTCGGCGTCCCTTTCATCTTGAGCGGGAACGGCCATCACCGCGCCCGTTCCGTAACCTACGAGCACATAGTCGGCGACCCACAAAGGGACTTTTTTCCCCGTCACGGGATGGAGCACATACGCCCCTGTCCAAACACCGGTTTTGGTCTTCGCTAAATCGGTCCGTTCCAAATCGGTCTTGGCCATCGTCCGCTGTCGGTACTCTTCGACAGCCCCCTTTTGCCCAGCAGTCGTGACCAGGTCCACCAACGGATGCTCTGGAGCCAATACTAAATAGGTCACTCCAGGAAGCGTTTCCGGGCGCGTGGTGAATACGACGATCGGTTCGCGAGTCGCCTCTTCCACGAATGCAATGGTTGCTCCCTCGCTGCGGCCAATCCAGTTCACTTGTAATTTTTTCAGGTGCTCGGGCCAATCGAGAAGGTCGAGGTCCGCAAGGAGCCTATCTGCGTAGGCGGTGATCTTTAAAATCCACTGCTTTAAGGGGCGCCGTTCAACGGGGTATCCCCCCTCTTTCGCTCTCCCGTTTTCTACCTCTTCGTTCGCCAAGACGGTGCCCAGAGTGGGGCAATAGTTGACATTCACCTCCGCTTCATAGGCGAGTCCCTGTTCAAAAAGCTTGGTGAAAATCCACTGAGTCCATTTGTAATAGGTCGCATCGCTCGTCGCAATTTCCCGATCCCAGTCGTAACTAAATCCGAGCGACTCGAGCTGTCTGCGATAGGTGTCGATATTGGCTTTTGTGGTGACCGCCGGGTGAGTTCCCGTCCGAATAGCGTATTGCTCCGCAGGAAGACCAAAACTATCCCAACCCATCGGATGAAGCACGTTGAATCCCCGCTGCCTCTTGTAGCGCGCCAAGATATCGGTCCCCGTATATCCGGTGACGTGGCCCACATGGAGCCCCGCGCCTGACGGATAAGGGAACATGTCTAAAACGTAGTACTTGGGTTTGGAGAGGTCCACTTCGCAGCGGAAGGTCTTGTTTTTTTTCCAGATGGCTTGCCACTTCTTCTCAATGGCGTTGGGATCGTATTTCCTCATAGGAGAGGATTATAGGGTAAGTTCCGTGTTTTTATGAAGTACTTTCTCTACATCGAACCGAAGATCCTGGCTCCCCTTGATTTCTTTCCCCTTGATGTCAATCTTCACGAAAACCTGATCCTCTTTCCGGGAAATATCCGTCTTCGTGATCAGGTCTTGGATGCAGGGAGGCTCCCCATATTTTCTTTGGTACGCCTCTACCATCAAAGTCAGGAGTGTGGCCGCACCACTCTGGCACGCTTCTTCAGTGACCCTTAATAATAATGCCTCATCCCTACGGACCACCTCATTGAATAACCGGTCGACCACTGTTTCCAAGGGCCATCTAACGACGGATTCCTCTGCAATGGACAGATTCCGCACTACCGGATCTAAACGAGGGAAATCTTTGATAAAAATCTTATCAACGACAACCAATTGGTCGCCCAACTGAACGGGGACGCCCATTTCGACCCAGTTGATCTCTACACAATCTAAAATTGAAGCCATAATACAAGCATTATAAACACGCCTTAAATAAACCACAACACACTAAATCGCAAAAATTTAAAATAATTAATATAACAAAGGAGATTTTTAAGCCCCACTGTGCTATATTACAAAGTAATCCTATGAAAACTACAGATACCCTCACCCGTTTCCCTGCGGGGAGCATTCGGGAATTATGGAGCATTTCTTTGCCTTTGATGATTTCATCTCTGGCATCGCTCTTCATGATTTTTACTGACCGAGTCTTCCTAGCCCACTATTCCTTAGGGGCTTTGAACGCGTCTGTGAACGCGGGCACCCTCGCTTGGGCGCTCATGGCAGGAGTGGGCACCGTGACGGCGATGTCAGAAGTGTTTGTAGCTCAGTACAATGGGTCTAAGCAGCCCCACCGCCTCGGCACCCCCATTTGGCAGATGATCTGGTTTGCGCTCCTCTCTAGCTTCTTCTTCATCCCCATGGCGTTCTGGGGAGCCCCCCTTATTTTTGCAGGGGACCCCTATGCAGCGATGGAGATCCAGTACTTCCGTTGGTTGATGATCTTTGGCCCGGGCTATGCCC
>CAIVVG010000087.1 GCA_903909295.1 uncultured Chlamydiae bacterium | reverse complement strand
TTTTACAGAATACCCTTTAAGACCGCTCTCGGACGAGTTTCGCGACCTGTTCTGGGACGGGGATCTCTTTTACCAGCCCGCCAGTTTCCTTCAGCTTGCGGGCAGTGACAAAGACGCGCGATTCGAGCGAAGCGACGCTCTGATTGTAGGCTTCGACGGCGCCGCTGAGTTCTTTACCCACCTTATTCCAGTACTCGCAAACGATGCCGAGCCGTTCGTAGAGCTCTTGTCCGAGCCGGGCAATCTCTTGAGCGCTTTTAGAAAAGCTCTCTTGCTTCCAGCCGTGGGCAATCGCGCGGAGGATGGCAATCAACGTGGTCGGGGTGGCGATGATGATATTTTGATCTGCGCCCACTTCGATAAGGGTGGGGTCGGCTTGCAGAGCGGCACTAAAAAAGGCTTCCGCGGGCAAAAAGAGAATCACATACTCGGGGGCAGGCTCCAACCCTCTCCAGTATTCTTTGCTCGAGAGGTCTTTGATATGTCTTCGAACACCTAAGGCGTGATCTTGAAGCTTTTTCTTGCGGGAAAGATCATCGGGGAACTCTGCCGCATCGAGGTAGGCCTCCAAGGGCACCTTTGCATCAACAGCGATGTGCCTTTGTCCCGGCAACCGGACGACGAGGTCGGGGCGGAGAAACTTTCCTCCGGTATCGACAGTCTGTTGTTCGTAAAAGTCACACTGGTTCACTAAGCCGGCCAACTCAACGACTCTCCGCAAGTGCACTTGGCCCCACGAGCCGCGCACTTGGGGAGAGCGGAGGGCCTGGACTAAATGGGAGGTCTCTTTTTGGAGGGCCACTTCGGACTGGGCGAGCCCTTCGATCTGTTTGGAGAGGGAGGCGTAGGCTCCTTCGCGGCGCCGTTCGAGGTCTCTTTGGTGATCATCGAGTCGTTTCAGTGTCTCGGCCAGGGGGGCGAGGAGCGACTTGGTCCCTTCTTGGACCTCTTTTTGGGCGAGCTGGACCTTTCTTTGCATCCAAATCCAAAGCCCCATAACCCCCAGGGCCATGATCAGAAAGGAGACTATTTCCATTCGGACTCGGCATCTTCCGGTTCCGGCTCAAACTCTTCGAGAGTTTTGGATTTCTTCCCAGCAAACATCCGAATCGTCGCTAAAATGAGCGCGACCAAAATATATCCCCAAGAAAAGAGGGCGAGAATAAGGGCAAAGAAATAGAGCAACCCGTAAAGGATAAAGACGGCTCCCACCACCGTTAAAAAAGCGAGGTGGAAAGAGGGGATGTGAAAGTGGAGCACCTTGAGGCTGGGGAATTTGAGGCGGCAGACCATGAGATAGCCGACGACAATCATTACACAGATCAAAATAATGGCGCGGGTATCGGCAGAGAGGACAATCCACTGTCTGAGAAAGGGAGAGAGGAGAAAGAGGTTCGCCGAAATAGCAGCCACCGCTGCAGCTGGGATGGGCAGGCCTGTAAAGTGCTTTTTCTGAGCTGCTTGGAGCTCTGCATTGTGCTTGGCCTCACCCGCCTTGACGTTGAAGCGGACCAGGCGGAGCACTCCGCAAAGGGAGTAGACCATCGCTCCGATCGCTCCGAAAAAAGAGAGCATGGAGCCTTGTTCCAAAGAGAGAGCTTTCAACATCAGAACGGAGGGAGCAACTCCAAAAGAGATCGAGTCGGCAAGTGTGTCAAAGACAAACCCAAACTCGGTTTCTGCATGGATCGCCCGCGCAAGCGCGCCGTCTACAAAGTCAGCAAACGCTGCGACGAGAATTAAAAATACAGAGGTCTGCACCACTTCGTAGTCGCCACTGCCCGGCTCCAACATATTGATCTTGAAAATCACAAAAAGACCACACGCCAAACTGAAAGCTGTGACAATATTCGGAACCAGGTATACTCGCTTCATGACCCCATCATACGCCAAAAATGATTATTTTCCACGGGCGTTTTTTTCTTTTCTTTTTTTGTGGACACAAAAGTGTCCGCTACAATATATAGTGTGTATACAGCGATGAGATCTACTAGATCTTGTGTCTCTAGGTAAAATACAGTAAAAAGGGCCCTTGATGAAAAAAGATACGACCACCTCCTTTCTTGAAGAGATCGCCGCCCCCCTTAAAGCGGGCGTGAAAAAAAGCACTCCAAAAGAAACTCAGTACACTGTTGTGAAGCGCAACGGAACACTTGTCCCTTTCCGCAGAGAGCGGATTTCTCATGCGATTGAGTCGGCTTTTCGGGACACCAAGGGCTTGGCCACTGGTTTGGATCCAGAATTGTCGAAAGCGGTTCAGCAGATCACCGACCTGGTGGTCAAGCAACTACTAGGCCTCGCTGTAAAGGGCGCTTGCTTAACTGTGGAAGGAATCCAAGACGTGGTCGAAGTGGCGCTGATGAAAAATGGGCACCACGATGTGGCTCGCGACTACATCATCTACCGCGATAGCCGTAAGGCCAAGCGGGAAGAATCTACATTGAACCTAAAAATCTACCGCAGGGACAAAACCACCCCTACTCGCTTCAACCCGATGAAGATCGCCTCTTCGATCGAAAGGGCTTTCCGCAGAGCGCGCAAAATTGAAGAGCAATCGCCTGACGAGGTGGTCGGCGCGGTCAATGGACTGACCCAAAAAATCGTCGCTGAAATGGGAGAACTCGCTGCGAAAGGAGATGCCCTCTACATCGACATGGTCGAAGACCGGATCGAGCGGGACCTGATGGAGGCAA
>CAIVVG010000086.1 GCA_903909295.1 uncultured Chlamydiae bacterium | reverse complement strand
TTCGACTTCAAATATGGGGGGCAATATCGACAACAGTATATAGCCCCCCATTTTTGCATCGAAAATAGGCTCAAAAGAACCGAAAAATCGATCAAAATTTTTTTACAGAACACCCTCTAAGAAAAATGGACTTCATTTTTTTTCTTGGGGAGCGCGAGGGCTTCCCTCGCCATCCTGCCGGCGCCTCGCCGCTCCTGCCCGCACGCTTCGTGCGGCTCCCTGTTATTTCATTTTTTTCTTACCCAGAAAATGGGAATGCGCCCATGGTGACGGCGCTAGGTTCACGCTACTTCTTCTTCTCTAGAGTGGATGCGGGGGGCTGTTCCTTGCTCTTTTGCTTGGGGGCGCAGAAGTGAGGGCCTGGGCACTGGTTAGCCTGGCAGAGGGACCCCGGAGAGACACTTGTACACATCGAATAGAACCCCTCTGAAGGACACTGCCAGATCACTGTGTAGGGCGTTAAGGAGACGTCTGGCGTCCCCGGATGTTGGTACTGGGTGTAAGAGAGGTTCGTGGTAAAATTCTTCTGCTGCTTGGGCTGGACAGAAAGCTGCCCCAAAAAGGTCCCATCGCTCGCCTGGATCGTCGCCGTGAGAATAAACGGGGAATCATTGATGAGCATGATCCCGCCATCGTCAGGCCCTGCGTAGACGCATAAGGGCAATAACCAGAAAAAAAGAACTCGCCACATAGTATTCCTCTTCAATTAGCGAAAAAAGGCCCACCGAAAATCAATTTGTCCAGTAGGGGAAAGGGCCACACCCTCTAGACCATCTTGCTTCAAATAGTTGAGCGCATAATGGAAAATAGGGATCACCGGCATCTGCTCCATCAAGAGCTGCTCCGCTTCACGGAGAAGTTCCCGCCTCTCTTCTACCCCTCTACATACGGCAGAACGATTTAAAAGATCAATGTATTTGGGATTTTCCCAGTCTGTGTTGTTTGTGCTCGCATCCCGATATTGGAACACTTCCAAAAAATTCACCGGATCATTGAAATCGGCTATCCAGGATCCAATCGCAACCTGATACTCTTTCTTAGATACCCGCTGAAAGAAAATTTTCGGCTCAACAGCTTCCAAAATAATGGGGATTCCCAAAGCTACCTCCCACTGCTTTTGTGCAATCTGCGCGATAGCCATGTTCCGTTCATTATTCGAGTAACTCAAAGTAATTGGCTCTAACTTATCTATAATCAAATCAAGCGCCAAAATGGCATCCACGAAGAGGGCGTGCGCTTTTTGCGGATTCGCATCTGAAAAATAGCCTCGAGTTGACAATCCCATCTCAGGAGGAACTAAACTATAGGCAGGCAATTGACCTCCTTGCAGGAGATGCTCCGCAATAGAGGCTCGGTCGATGGCTACAGCTAAAGCCTTTCGGAAAGAAGGGTTGGCTAACGGATTTTTTTTGCCCTTCAGTATCTCCGCCGTGTTGACCCGAAAAAAAGCAGTGCCCAAAAGAGGGCGTATATTGAGTTGATTTTTCTCCCTCATCTCCATCAATGCATCAGTGGGCAATGTAGAGAGAGGAGAACCGGCCCAATCGAGTTTATTTTCCTCAAAAAGCTGGAGTTCCGTATCTCTAGGCAACATACAGAGATCTATCCCTTTTAACTTCACTTCGCCCGCTTCCCAATAGCGGGGATTTTTCTTCAGTTGGATCTGGTCCGAGTGGTCCCATTCAGATAAACAGAAAGGTCCATTTCCGATATAAGCCATTGGAGAGAGCGCCCAGTCTGGATTTTTTGTCACAGCGTGATGCGGCAGTGGAAAAAAGACACTCATAGCCACCATTTCCAGAAAGTAAGGAATGGGGTGAGACAGCTCTACAACCAATGTCTCTGCATCAGGTGCCTGGAGGCCCACTTCATTGATTGAAATCTCTCCCATCTTTGCTGCACGCGCATTTTTAATCCCAGAGAGTTGATAAGAAACGTCTGAAGGAAAGGCAGGATCGAGAAGAGAGAGCCAACTGAAAACGAAATCCTTTGCAACAACGGACTCCCCATTGGACCACTGACTCTTGCGCAAATGGAATGTGTAGGTGCGCCCATCTTCTGAAATATCTACGCTCTTAGCGAGAGCCATCTCAATTTGACCTTTAGGCGACATACGGGTTAGCCCTTCAAAAAGCATATGTATCACAGTAGCTCCTGGGAGATCGTGCGCCTTGCGCGGATCTAGCGTCTGAGGGTCGTAAGGGATGTTGAGTCTCAGTGTCTGGCTTGATGGAGCGGGCCCCGATTGGCAAGCCGTGAGGAAAATCGAGATAATAAACAAAAAATACTTCATAGTGAGGAGTATATACCAGAGAAGGGAAATTCATGTCGATATGTGCTGTAAGACCCGCCCCCGTGTTGAACACACCCGATTTTCTTTTTGCCTTCGGCGGCAAAACCGGAACGGAAATTCCGCTCAACGAAAGAGGTCTTCCCTTTTGTTTTGAATTTGTCGCTTTGCCGGGAACTCTTTTTCAAGTGCTTAAGTACATCGACCCTCATATTGCCGAAGTGCTTTGCCCCTCTTATTCCTCTAAGCCTTTGTACGTCGACACCCGTTTTACAAAACCGGGAACAACGGCGCTCATCCCACAAATGCCCTCTCATGAACTCATCTTACACCGGATGGAACTGAGAATGGGAGCACCCTATGTGTGGGGCGGCAACTGGGGCTCCGGCATCCCCGAACTCATGAACTACTACCCCCCAAAAGGGAACCTCGATTTAAAAACCCAGCAACTCTGGACCCTTCAGGGCGTTGACTGCTCAGGCCTTCTCTACGAAGCCTCAAGGGGCACCACGCCTCGCAACACAAGCCAGCTTATTTATTTTGGCAAACCATTAATTAACAATGACCTGTGTCCACTTGACATGATTGTCTATCCGGGTCATGTCCTCTTCGTTCTCGACTCAGATACGGTCATCGAAAGCCGCTATCCGCGGGGCGTTATTTGCTCCGACCTCAAAACGCGAATGGAAGAGCTCTTACAAACGCGCACCCAAGTCTTTGAGTGGAAGCCAGATCTAGATCCGACGAAACATTTTGTCATTCGGCGCTTGTAACTTTCTTCCTTTCGGCATAGAAAGAGGAAAAGGAGTGCTCATGCAATCCAAAGTACCTCTTCTTATTTTCTTCAAGCCCGTTATTTATTTTGGGACTTCTGAAACTTGGGAAACTGACATCGACGACATTGAATGTGGCGCTGATTTATTTCGAGTCGGTTTAGAAAACGACCTTTTATTTCCGTTTCAACAAAACATCGGATTATTTTTGTATTGGTCCGAACTTTCCCTATGAATTTCGCGCTTCATTTTGGAGCGCGCAGACTGCTGTCAAAGCATTTTTCTTGATTTAATTTTCAACTTGAGTTTAACATTCCAAATGTGACTCGGTCTCTATCTCAAATGACGGGCGATCGCGTTACGACATGATAGCAACGCTACGAAAAATCGAGCGACAGCTGAACAATTGTGCAAAAAATGGAGAGCATTCACATGCTGAATATACTGACAAGAACTAAGCCCTGGATTGTGGCATCGCTGCTCGTAGCTACGTCCGTGTTTGGTCAAGATAGCAAATCTTGCGAACCAAAACCTAAAAATTGCTGCGTAAAAACATGCCCAGCAACTCTGAAAGCGCCTACCATGGCTGCTTACGACGCACCTGCTAGAACAGATACCCGCTGCTCTTGGGATGTCTGGGTAGACGGAAGCTTCACCTACTGGCAACCCATCCAAGACAACATGGAAATCGCTGTTGCTCAGACGGATGACAACAACAATCGCCTATCTGGATCGCGAGGGGATGTTATTCAGCAATCAACCACCTATAAGCCCGGTTTTAAAGTCGGCGCTGGTTGGGCTGCAGCAAAACACGACAACTGGGATTTCGCAAGCGAATACACCTGGTTTCGCAGTACGCACAAGACCCAATCCAATGGTCAGTCTATAACGTACGGATCTGGCCTTGTATCCCTCATCCCTGGTATCTCTAGCGCCCTCAATACGGTCACACAACTGTATAACACTGTCAGTTCAAAATGGCATTTAGGGATGGACCTGGCAGATGTGAACATGGGCCGTTGGCACTATGTAGGTACTGATTTTACCATCCGTCCTTACGTGGGTGCAAGAGGCGCTTGGATCAGACAGTATCGCAATGCCTCTTTCATCAATGACTCTTCTACAGGATCCAACAGCGGACTTGTGGCTACATGGAATATCCACGATACGTCTCACTCTTGGGCTGTAGGTCCTGAGGTTGGATTTAGCAGCAAGTGGATGATTGGAGAAGGCTTCCGATTTGAGGGAGATGCCCAATTTGACATGCTCTACACTCGCTACACCAAGATCGGTCACAGAGAAGACGGCACTTGGGTCACTACCGGCCAGTCGCCCACATCAGACACCATTACAGTTACCAGTTTCAACACACGACTACATGAAAAAAGCCTAGGAACTGTGAGAAACCACTTGGATCTCGAACTCGGGATTGCTTGGGGCTCTTACTTCTACAACAACAACTGGTATATCGATCTCTCAGCCACTTATGGCTTCCAGACGTTCTTTAACCAAAACGTATTCCGCGCGCTATCTGGAGCTCTTTACCAAGCCCCCACGCTAGCGAACCTCTACGTACAAGGATTAACAGCTACAGTTAGACTAGACTTCTAAATTTTGCGCAAAAAAAATGGAGAATAAAACAATGTTAAACGTATTTACAAAAGCTAAACCTTGGATGATTGCCTCTTTGTTGGCGATCACACCTGGCTTCAGCCAAAACAACGACAAAAACTGCCAGCCAGCTCCTAAAGACTGCTGCGTGAAGACTTGCCCAGCTACGCTACAAGCTCCGACCGTTGCCGCTTATGACGCTCCTGCTCGTATCGACACCCGTTGCTCATGGGATATGTGGGTTGACGCTAGTTTCATCTACTGGCAACCTTCCCAAGACAACATGGAAGTTGCTTTCCACCAAACTCAAAGTGCGGTAGTGGGCAATGTCTTGGAAAACACAGGCCCTATCGGCAACTATGTACAACAAGACAACGACTTTGCTCCTGGCTTTAAAGTCGGAATGGGTTGGGCCTATGACAATCATGACAACTGGGATATGGCTGCCGAGTATACTCGCCTCCATCACTCAACAAACCAGTCAAGTCATCTTACATCAGCTGCTGCTGCTGCAACAGGGTTTCTCCGCAGTCAGGGGATTCCTCAATCTAGGATCGATAGCTCTAGACAATTTTATAATTCTGTAGCTGCTAAGTGGACAATGAATCTGGATGTTGTCGATTTCAACTTGGGCCGTTGGTACTATGTTGGAACAGATTTGACTTTCCGCGCATTCGTTGGAGCACGTGGTCAGTGGATCGGTCAAGTTCGCAAAGCAACTTTTGTGAACGACGGTACTGTCACTGCATCAGGTTCTCTCGCAACTGTGAAGAACAAAGACAGACTGCACTCTTGGGCTGTAGGTCCTGAAATCGGCCTCGACACAAAGTGGATGCTGGGATGCGACTTCAGACTCTATGGAAACGTAGAAGCTGATATCCTCTACACAGACT
>CAIVVG010000085.1 GCA_903909295.1 uncultured Chlamydiae bacterium | reverse complement strand
GTAAGGGAAAAGATTATTTTACGCAACATGAAACATGAGACCTACGCGACCACAAACCTGTTCATTTTAACCAATAATAAACAACTTTGACCAGGTTCATAACGAACTGTTACAAGCCCCTCTGTTTTACAGGGTCAGGGGGACGTTGTCGAGAATTATTTTGAGATCAAAGAGGGCTTCCCAAATAGAGCTCGACCTCAGCATGCTCACTGCTTTTGTATCCACCCCAATGCTTGGCAGCTACGCCATATAATTTTTCGCCACGCCGATAACCCATAATGGTCCCGTTTGCATCACATACGAAAGCGATGTCATCATCGATAAAAGTATTGTAACAACGAAGCACATGACTTGGAAAATCTCGGTCTCTACATTTCGTTAAAATCTGGTCCACCACTTTTTGAACGGAGGAGGGAAGTTCCGTGCGATCCTTAACGCCCTCGATTTGTAGAATTTGACTGACTATGTTCTTGGCTGCTGGTTCCCCATAGGAACAAGCAATTTGATATTTGTGAAATAATGAGGATCTGGTAGATCGTTCATACCAAGTAACTCCACCGGCTTCGCCAATATTGATGAAGACCCGGGTATTTCCGCTGAGGTTTGTTTCAGCAAACCCCACCTTGAAGGGATGCCCCCCAAGGTTCCAGCCAAACAACAAATTATAATCGGTTCTGGGCCAATGAGCCATCCGCTCAAAAAGACTCCGCACAGTGCGATCCAGTTGGCTGACTTGTTCAGATTTTTCAATTTCGATGATGTGATAAATCACCCGTGAAGCAAAGGGTCCTAGCCGATGGCGCGCAAGAACACATGCGTGAATTGGCTCTAGATTGGGCCATGTCTCTCTAGCGGTGCCATAACGCCGTTTCTTGCTTTGATAACCGGTGATCTCCCCTTCCAGATTGCAGAGGAATTCGACCATCCCCTCTGAGAGCTGATCCAGACTTAAAAACCTGTATAACTTCCCGATAAAATCAGCATCTCGGTAGTTCACGAGAATATCTTTAACCATCACTTTTAGATGGGAGGAAAGCTCTGACCGATTTCTGACGCTTTCTATCCTTAAGATTTGATCCACAATTTTTTGGGCTTTATGAGCTCCATAGGAACAGACCACCCGATCTTTCCGAGCAATGCCGCTGATCTCCCTCTCATACCAAGTAACCCCCTGCTCTGAATTGTATTGGCAAAAGATCTCGGTTCCACCATACGCCCAAGCAGAACTTTCCTCAGGACGCGATTTAGATCGTTCTATCTGAGCAATCACTTCCTGCACGGCCTTGTCCACCTCCGCACGGCTTCTCAGCAGGCGTTCCTGCAATAACCCCGACAATTCGAAAGATACGCCTGGGCCCTCGATACGCAAAATGTCCTCAATGACCCTTCTTTTGCTTTCTGAGCTATTTTCTCGACTAACGGCAGCCATGCGATTCCCCTTACTAAAAATTTGATTGGAGATCTTAGACTGATTGCACAAAAACTACAAGAGGTTTGGGATCAAATCAGGTCTTCTAGGATGGCCTGGCGGTACTGGCCCATCAGGTCGACCATGAAGTGGAGGTTGTGGATCGTGGCGAGGGTGTAGGCTGTGAGTTCTTTGGCCTTGAAGAGGTGGTGGAGGTATCCGAGGGTAAAGTTCTTGCAGGTGGGGCAGGTACAGTGGGGCTCGATGGGGCCAAAGTGGTTGATGTGGCTCCCCTGCTCGACTTTAAGTCTCCCCTCTTGGGTGAGGAGCATGCCGTGCCGGGCTGCGCGGGTGGGGTAGGAGCTGTCGAATGTATCGACGCCTAATGGAACGCACTGGGCGAGCGACTCGAGATCGCCGATGCCGAGGAGGTGGTTGGGCTTTTCTAAAGGCAAACAAGGGAGCACGCCGGAGAGCATCTCGACCATTTCGGGCTTGGTCTTGCCGAGAGAGCCTCCAATGGCGAAGCCGTCGAAAGGGAGCTGGCTCAAGATACCTACGCTCTCTTGGCGCATCGCGAGATCGACTCCTCCATGGATAACTGCGTACATCGCTTGGTTTTGAGGGTTCTTCAAATGCTCTTCTAGGGAGCGCTTTTCCCAGCGGTGGGTTCGGTCGAGGGAGGCTCTGAGCGCATCGGGGGTAATGTGGTAGGGGGGGAGCTCATCAAAGGGGATGATGATGTCGGCGCCGAGCGCCTTTTGCGCTTGGATGGAGGTTTCAGGCGTCAGCAAGACCTTGCTTCCATCTCGGTACGAGCGGAACAGAACTCCCTCTTCAGAAATCTTGAGTACCTGCCCATCTTGTTTCTTGGACCCGCGGCTCTTTAGCTCATCTGCCACCGAGCCGTAGGCGAGAGAAAAGACCTGGAACCCACCGGAGTCGGTGATGATGGGCATCCGGCGGTTAATGAAGCGGTGGAGTCCTCCTGCTCTGCGGACTACTTCGACGCCGGGCTGGAGGAGGAGGTGGTAGGTATTGCAGAACATGAGCTGCAGGCCGATTTCTTCCACGCACGCATTGTCGAGGGCTTTGAGCGTTCCATTGGTCCCTACCGCGACAAAGTTGGGGGTGTCGATGATGCCATGGGGGGTATGGATCCGGCCGACGCGAGCGCGCGATTTGCGAGAGGTGTGGAGTACTTCAAACCGAAAGGTCACGGCTCACCACCTTTTGGGATAGGGCTAAAAAAAGACTGCTGCAGCCAATCACGATGCTCTTGACTAAGAAACTGAATGCGATGACGTCGAAGAGGGAGCTGACTTGTCCATAGAGCCCTAAAAAGCTGAAGAGGGCTGTGTCGAGCGCTTGCGAAACGAGGAGAGAGATCCCAAATCGCCCCCATTTTAACTGACTGAAAAACCAAACATCCCACCGCTGTACAATGTAAAACGTAACCACAGACGCTCCAATTAAACGGGGGGTCGTCTCAAGCAGTGTCGCGTAGGCTGCGTGGGTTGCATCCGCTGCGGTTGGGGCGTAGAGGAGGTGAATTTGGGACATGAGAACAAAGAATAGGAGTGTGGCAAGGGAAATCGAAACGGCTCTCTTAGCGGCGTCGGCTCCATAGCGGGACTGGAGGAGGTTGAGGGAGAGCATGCCGCCCACGGCAAAGACATCGCTACAGGTCACAGAGAGGCCGAATAACTGGGTTTGTTTGAGGACAAAGATATTGGCTAAAACGGCTTGCAGGGCCACAAAGGAGACGAGCGCAACCTTCCCCGAGCGGAGGGCGATCAGGGCAAAGCCTAACACAAAAGCGATGTGGGTGAAGAAGAGGAGTTCGTTCATACTGAGCTGGCTAGTATAGGGTATTGCCCAATAGTAGCCAAGATTACACGTAAGTAGCTTACAAACAGCATGTTACAATCCGACTCGACGGTTTCTCCGTTTTTTGGTATCCTAGATGCGCAACTCAAGGAATGGATGTCGATCTTTATCCTCATTTTTATGTACGCCGTCTGGTCGAGCGTATTTCCCCTAGCAAAAATTACTTTAGAAGTCTCCCCTCCTCTGTTTCTCACCGCCTCCCGAATGCTCCTCGCGGGGGGGTTGCTCCTCGGCTTCTTGGCCCTTCGCCGCGCCTCCTTTCGGTTCAGTCTCCGGCAATGGGGGCTCTTTGGCCTCTTGGGGCTATTTAGCATTTATTTGACCAATGCCCTTGAATTCTGGAGTCTCCAGCACCTCACCGCTGCAAAAACCTGCTTCATTTACAGCCTCTGCCCCTTCTTCTCGGCTCTCTTTTCGTATCTTCACTTTGGAGAAAAAATGAATGGGCGCAAATGGCTCGGGATGGGGATCGGTTTTGCTGGATTCCTCCCTATCCTTTTTGGCCAAAAGGGAGCGGGAGAACTCCTCTCTGGCATCCCTTTCCTCTCCTGGCCTGAACTGGCGATGGTGGGGGCCGCTGCTTGCACTGCTTACGGCTGGATTCTCTTGCGGCTGCTCGTCAAGGACGCTTCTCCGATGATGGCCAATGGGATGAGCATGGTTGTGGGGGGGCTCCTCGCACTCGGCCACTCAGCTCTGATCGACACGTGGAACCCTCTTCCGATCGCAGCCGGATCTGCCGGCTCCTTCCTTCAAGGGATCGCGGTGATCACTTTTATCTCGAATATCTTGTGCTACAACCTGTACGGGCTCATGCTCCGCCGCTTCACAGCGACATTCATCTCGTTCATGGGACTTTTGAGCCCGATCTTCGCATCGCTCAATGCATGGGTCTTTTTGGGCGAGGCACCCTCCCCCATCATCTTTGTCTCTACAGCGATTGTATCGGTCGGTCTTTGGGTGATTTATAGCGCAGAACTGCGCCAAGGATATATCAAGAAGCCCCAACTCACAGCTGGGGCTTAAAGCAAAGCGATTACTTCGCTTTGCACTTCAGCCAGCAGCCAATGCGCCAGACAGCAGCCAGGCCAACAGCTGTAAAGATCACGCGAGATACAGCAGACATATCTCCAAAGATGGATCCTACGAGATCCCACTGGAATAAGCCTACTAAGCCCCAGTTCAAACCACCCACTAGCAGTAAAACGACTGCTACTGAATCAATCAGATTGCAATTGCATTTCATGTTTTTCTCCTTAAACGTTGTGTTAGATGCCGTAGCACCTTCATTCCCCCTCATAATCAACGGTTGCCATTTTTGCAAACTTTTTCTATACT